>JAEWNM010000107.1 GCA_023392755.1 Bacillota bacterium | reverse complement strand
CCTTCCTTGCCCGAGCAAACGGCCGCAAAAGGCGCAGCCTTTTGCAGTGCAGCGAGGGAAAAACTCAACAAAGTGGCGACAGCCACTTTGTTGACACACTGAGCGCATGCTACTCAATACTCACCAGGCTTTTCAATATCCAGCCGTATGCATCGGTCGTACCGATGCGCACCCGGTACCAATCGCCGCTCTGGCTTTGAATGGTCACCTTGGTTCCCTTTCCCAAATAGGCCAGCACCGTTCCGGTATAGCCGGCGCTATCCCTGAAATTGGCGTCGGCCTTCAGCTTGGCGGCCTTGCCGGATACCGGCTGGGAGGAATCGCCGGTGCCTTCCCCCGGCAGCTTGGAAAGCATGGAAGCCATCATATACCCCGATTTGCCGCCCACCTCCACATGCAGCCAGGTTTCCCCCACGCCCCACACCTTCACGCTTGTGCCCAGTGCGTACTGGCCCAGCACCTTGCCGTTTGAGCTGGCCGTTTCCCTCAGGTTCACCTTGTCGGTGGTCAGGCGCACCGTTGGGATAACGCTTTTCACCCTGTCCACGTCATTGCCAAAGAGCAGATACTTGGACATCATATATCCTTCCGTACCGCCTATGCGCACCTTCGCCCAGAGGCCCTCCCCATGGAAGGACAGCACCTGCACCTTGACGCCGTTGAAATACTTGCCCAGGGACGTGGCGGTGGCTTTGCTGCCCGTGCGAAGATGCAGCCTGTCTTTGGCGTTGGGATTGTTCACTGCGGCGTAATACGATGATGTCATGCTGTTCTTGGCGGGAACAAACCCTGTGCGGCCTATGTCCCCATCCTGCACGATGCCCACATGCCACCAGTCCCCCGTGAAGCCCATCAGGCGCACCTGCTTCCCATAGCCATACGTCTCATGGGCGCTGCTTTTGTCCGGCTGGCTGTACAGCTCCCATTGGCCGGCTGTGGACATATAGTCCGGCATGGCAGATTTCACGTTCTTCTCCGCACCGTTAAACACATGGGTAAGGAACTGCTTCATCATATAGCCAACCCTCTGGTAGGATTCCCCGCTTCCCGAATCCCCCAGGTATCCGATACCCACCTTCTGCCATCCATCTTCCCTGTATTCCAGCACAGTAACAGGTGTGCCGTTGTAATATTTGCCCAGGGACGCGGATGACGCGCTGGGCTCCTGCCGCAGGTGCAGCCTGTCGGCGGGGTTGGGATTGTTTACGACAGCACCGTCGTTCATGGCAAGGCCAAGAGCCGGGAATGACATCGCCAAAGCCAGGCAGACCAAAAGGGCTAACAGCCGTTTCATATTGTTCCCTCCCATCCATCTTCTGACTATAAAACGGCGCATGCCTCCCGTCTTTTGCATCCATTAGCATAATTTACATTTTCCGGCGGTACGTGGTCAAACCTGCGTTCCTCCGGAAAAATTTTCGCGAACCCCAACCGTTTTGCCTTCCCGCGCGTCAATGTAGTGTAAGCATTCAAAATGCTTGCCAAGCGCGTTTGAAAAGGTATCCCATACAAAAGGCGAGGAGTGGTATCCCGGTGGTGGATGAGGAAACCTTTGTACGGGAGGTCACGGCCATGGAGCGCACACTGTACCGTGTGTCCCGCAGCATGCTGCGCAACCCCTGCGACTGTGCCGACGCCGTGCAAGAAGCTATCAAAAAGGCCTGGGAAAAGCGTTCAAGGGCGGAGGACGGTTACTTTCGGGCATGGCTCATGCGCATTGTCATCAACGAATGCCACAGCGTACAGCGGCAAAAGCGCCGGCTGGTCGTCATGGCGGATGTCCCCGGGGATATCCGGGGTGAAGCGCACGATACAGCTCTTCGCGACGCCATATCCGCCCTGCCGGAAAAATACCGCCTTCCCCTGATCCTCAACTGCCTGGAATGCTTTACGGTGGCGCAATCGGCCAGGATGCTTCAAATTCCGGAGGGCACGGTAAAATGGCGGCTGTCCAAAGCCAGGGAGCTGTTGCGCGGGATGCTCGGTGAAACGGAGGTGCAGGCATGAAAACACAACCATTCCCTTTGAACGTAAATCTGGATAGCGCGTTTGAGCAGACACCGGCCTATTTTTCCAAAAAGGTGGCAAATGCGCTTGCGGATATGAAAACCGCAAGGCCAGCAAGGAAAAGCAGGCATCGCCTGGCCTTGGCGGCGGCCATCCTGATTCTTCTTTGCGGCAGCGCGCTGGCGGCCGGGAGCCTTGGCGTGCTGGATTTTCTCATCCACATAACCGCGCCCGAGGACATTGCGGTTGTTAAGAAGAATGTTTCAAAGCCTTTGAACCAGGCATGCGAAGGAGAGCAGGTGATCGTACAGGCCAGGGACTATCTGTGGAACGGCATGACCTTCTCCATGGCAATGCACGTAGCCCCAGCTGAGCCTGCCAAATACAGGCTCATCGGCCGGGGCGACATTGGGGCGGACGGCATCCACACGGATGATATATGGTGGGACGGCGAGATTACCACCATGGACAAGTGGCTGCCAAAGGGCAAGCAGGCTTTGGTGATCGACGTAACCCATATGAATATTGGCGGCGAAGAAATGCCTTGCGGTGTGGGCTGGCTACCCGAGGAACTGGGCGAAACCTTCCTGCTGGAAGTCGGTCTGCCGCATATGACGCCGGAGCGATACGCAAAGCTTTTGGACGGGCACGGCAACATCAAAGTGTCGGTTACAGTGGAAAGCTGGCTGTATGGCAGCAAAACACGGGAACAGGCTGTGCTGCGGATGACGGTCGAGGCCCCCACCCAGGAGGATTGGAGGAAACTGTATTATGTGGAATAAACAAAAAGGAGCTTCCCTGGCCGCCCTTTTTTTGATACTTGTATTGGTGCCGGCCGCCTTCACGGCCCATTCGGAAAAGAGCCAGAAAGGCGCATGGACCGTCTACCGCGCCAAGAATGTAAACCTTGCAGGCATCGCGGAAAAGGACGGGCGTCTGTCGGGCACAATCCAAACCTTCCGGCCCAAGGCTGAGCCGCGCATACTGTACGTTGACTGCCCCATACCCGCGGCCTTTACCCAGGATCAATTGCAGACCCTTACCGTGGAATACAAAAAGTTTGACAAAAAAGCCATCGCCGCGGCCCTTGCGGCGGTGGGCACCGACAGCGGCAATGGGAAGCTTACGGCTGCCAGCAGGAGCTGGGATGCGCGCTGGGCAAACTATCAGCAGGAATCGCTGCTGGACACGTTCTTCCAGGGGTACACAGGCCAATGCCTTGCGGCTGAAACACCGGACCCCGCCCATGAGAAAAAGGACCAAATGGCCCTGGCGGCAGAGCGCGCCGCAGCCTTCCTGAAGGAGCTGGGCTTTGCGCCCTATGAGCCGGGCATAAACACCGACCGCCTGTATGATCCCGCGGAATACGGCCTGCATCCCCAGCGCAGCGACTGGCAGCTTTTGCAGGAAGAATTGAACAGGGATTATCTGAGAAGCCACAAAAAGTACAACCGCACGGATTTTGATTATACGGTGGTCAGGGCGGGCGTCACGCTTCGGGGCCTGCCCGTAGCCCCCGACTTTTGCTGGCCCGAAGGGGATGAAAGGGAGCCGGACGCCATCGTAGGCGCTGTGAGCGCAGCCATACTGGCGGTAAAGGATGACGGTACCGTAACGGAGCTGCGGCTGGAGAATTTGCCGGTGGAAAAATCCGCCGCGCCCCTTTTGACCCCCGCCGCCGCATGGCAGGACGCCTTGCGGGAATATATCGCCACTTATTTTGTGCCCCACACGAACCCCAGGGATTCCACCCATACCGATTCCTTGCGGGCGCGGGAATTCACCGAGTACGCATCCTACTCCGTATTGACGGAAATCATACCCGTTTACATGAGCCATCAAAAGCTCACCTATACCCCCGCCTGGTGCTTTGTGGTGGAGGAAAGGCTTGCAAAGGACGACACCGCCGTAAGCTTTTCGGTGGAGTATCTGGATGCGGTGACGCTCACCAACATCAGCTTGCTTGCACTTAACTAAAATGAGCCCGCCCCGGCCATTCTAGCGCGCAGCGGCAGTCTTGGCAGGATTCCCCGGGCCGCGCTCCCTGTAGTTGAATATGGCCACGCCGGTCAAAATCACAGCGCCGCCCAGCAGGGTCGAAACATCCGGGGCCTCCCCATTGAGCAAAAAGCCCGCCAGAGTGCTCAAAAAGGGCGTAATGAACATATAATTGCTCACATCGCTGGTTCTTGGCGCGCGCTGGAAGGCGGCGGACCAGGTGACGTAAGCAACGGCGCTGGGGAAAACGCCCAGAACCGCCACATACAGTCAGTGTTCCGGCGCGGCGGTCCTTGCCTCAGCAATTCCCCTTTGCAAAAACGCGCATAATAGCAGGGTGCCCGAAAAGATGCTGTACACGGCGGACTGCAACGAAGAGTAGGTCTTGGTCAGCCTGCGCTGTATGATGTTGTACAGGCTGATGCAGGCAACCGCCGCCATCAGCCACAGCACGCCTTCGTTCACGTAAAGCACGCCCCGCCACAGCGCCAGAATCAGTATGCCTCCAAACTCAACGGCCACAGCCGCCCACTGCCGGCCCTTGAGCTTTTCTTTATAGAACAGCCGGGCCAGAAGCGCGGTGAGCACAGGTGTCACGGCCAGCATCACGCTGGCGGTGGCGGA
Organism: Bacillota bacterium; assembly: GCA_023392755.1. Taxonomy (GTDB): domain Bacteria; phylum Bacillota; class Clostridia; order Christensenellales; family Aristaeellaceae; genus JAEWAH01. The sequence goes on along the minus strand of JAEWNM010000107.1, from coordinate 5,860 downwards.
TGTCACCATGCTGTTGCCGATATTGAACACCGCCATGTATACCGCAAAGCCCAGCGCGCCGGATAAGAAGAACCAGCCCAGGTCCTTCCATTTTGGCGGGCGGAGCCTTTTGAGCAGCACCACGGGCAGCAATGCGGCGCAGGCCGCAACATAGCGCCACAGCCCCAGGCCCAGGGGTGAAAAATGCTTCATGGCCAGGTGCGTTATGGGAAACGCCATAGACCAAAATAGGATGGTGGTCAAGGCGCAGGGATGAAAGCTGTCCTTCCACTTCATTGCTCATCCTCCGTACAAAAACCCCTCCGGGCCGCATGGGCATAGTATACGCCGTGCGACCCGGAGGGGAAAGTATTTTTTGTGTATGGCGGCGCTGGTATGCGGACCATCAATTCATGCCGGCTTCTTCCTGCCTTCCCGCCATGTTCATATGCCCTGCCCCGGCATAATCGGGCAGCTTTTGCGAATCCTCCCATGCCGTGGCTGACATATCCTCCCACGCGTGCCCCATCACACCCTCCACAAAAGCGCGGGCTACCGCGGGGTCATACTGATTTCCCGCGCAGCGGCAAACCTCCTTGAGCGCCTCCCCGGACGCCATGGGCTGCTTGTAGGTGCGGGGGGATACCATGGCGTCATAGCCGTCGGCCACGGCGATGATCCTGGCGATCAGGGATGCCTTCTCCCCGGCGATGCCCTTGGGATAGCCCGTGCCGTCCCATCGCTCATGATGCTCCAGCACGAAGGGGGCGATGTGGGCAAGGCCGTGCACCGAGTTCAGCAGCCGGTAGCCCACCTCGCTGTGCCGGCGCATTTCCCGCAGCTCCCCTTCGTTCAGCTTCGTTGTCTTCTCCAGTATGGCCTGATCGATGCCGATCTTGCCGATATCGTGCATCACACCGGCCTGGCGCGCCTGTTCCGCCGTTTCCGGATCAAGACCCATAGCGGAGGCAATTTTCTCGCACAGCTCTCCCACCGTTTGGGAATGCTGCATTTCTCGCGGGCTTCTTTGGTACAGCGTCTGCAATATCTGCTGCACTGCCCGGCGGCGCATATCCACGCCTTCGGTCAGCTTGTGGCGGTACATATCATCCTCCGCCTGCCGGAACACATCGCTGAAAAACTGCTGCATGGTTTGCTTTACCGCATAGCCAATGGACACGGAAAAGACCAGCATGCCCGTGGATTCGCCCGCCACCTCCCGCTGTATCCGCTGGCAGGCGGCCTCGGCCGCCTCGGCGCAGGTCCTTGGCAGCACCAGCACAAACTCATCCCCGCCCATGTGGTACACCGATTCTTCATCGCAAATCCTAAGCAGCACCTCGGCCGTCCTTGTAAGCAAAACATCGCCCATTTGGTGGCCGAATGCGTCGTTGGTCAGCTTCAGGCCGTTCAGATCGGCCATGATAATGGACAAAGGCAGGTTTTCCGGCCTGTCCATTTTCAGTATCTGCTGCTTGTAGCGGCGTCGGTTGTAAAGCCCCGTCAGCTGGTCATGATAGCTCAGGTACTCAATTTTTTCCAAACGGCGCTTGCGCTCGGTGATATCCCTTGCCAGGAGCAGCACCGACTCCCGGTTGATGGGCAAAACACGGCCCTCAAAATGCCTTGCCTGCCCGGAAAAATCCAGGGAGTATTCAAACATCTGCATGGTGCCTGCCGCCAGCGCTTCCCGCACGCGCTCCAGCATCGGTTCCCCCGTTTCCGGGGGGAAGACCTCTGTCACCAGCTTGTTCAGGTAGGATTCCGGCGGCGTATACATATCTTCCGGCCTGATGGATGCGTGGTAATGGGTAATCCTTCCCTCCGGCGTGATGATAAAGAACAGGTCCGGAATGGCGTGGAGCATGGCCGTGTTGCGCTCCTGAACGCTTCTTAGCTTCTGCTCGTTGTCGTAGCGCTCCACGGCCCGGCCCAGTGAGTCCGCAAACAGCCGGAGCACACTCTGTTCCATAACCGTCCATTCACGCCTTACGCGGCATTCATCAAAGCCCACAAAGCCCCAAAGCACATCCTCGGCGAACACGGGCAGGATCAGCACAGACTGTATGTCCTGGTTTTCCAGCAATAGCCGCGCGCTTCCCTCGGGCAGGTCCAAAATATCGGCGGAATAAGCCTTTCCCTCTTCAAGCCGCGACAAAAGGTCATGCATATCGTCGGCGCTTACTTCCTGAAGCTTTGGGTTTCCAATCTGGGGCGCGGCATTCCCGGCGCACCATTCAGCCTTCTGGCTGAGCGTGCACAACCGGCCATCCACATAGCTGCCCTCAAACAAATAGCCCCGGCTTACATCCAGCGTCTCGCCCACCAGGGCCAGCGCGCGGGGAATGATCTGCCTGTATTCCCGAACGCCCAGCAGGTCCTGCGTCAGGCCGATGATGGTCATCAGCAGCTTATCCTTCATCCGCAGCTCCTGCTCTATTGCCTTGCGCGATGTAATGTCCGACAGGATCACCGCCACCTGTCCGGGCAGGGGCGTATACACCCGGATGCCAAAATACCGTTTCTTATCAAGCCAATACCTTTCAAACCGGGGTACATCCTCCCCTGCGGCCACGCGCGACAGTGCCGCCTTCCAGCCCTCGTCCAGAATGGGAAAAACATCCCCCATCCTCCGGCCCGGCAGCAGCGCGGCCTTTGCCATGCCCACCGATTGCGCGAACGCTTCATTTCCGTGCAGGCAAACGTATTCCTCGGGCTTGCTGCCCTCCCCCGCCTCGAATACCGCCAGGCCCTGCTGCATCTGGGTAATGAGCAGCCTGTACTGCTCCTCGCTGGCCCGAAGCAGCTGATGCTGGCTGCGCCTGTCCGTCACATCCGTCAACTGGTAATGGATCAGCCCCCGGCGCGCGTCAAATATGCTCTTGCGAACGTCAAGCCACCTGGCGGGATTCCCGGGAGGAAAGCCCACCGGCCCGCGGCGGGATATGGCCCGCTCCAAAAGGCCATTCAGCGCTTCGGGCGCCATATCCAAAACGCCCGGCATCATGGAAGCCTCCTTATTGGCTTTCCTCAGGTCGTCGCTTGCCTCAAACAAAAACGCCGGTTCCACGCTGTCGCCAAACATGCCTTCCCAACGTGCGATCTGCGTCTGCATCAAATCGTTTTTGCCCTCTCCCCAAAGGGAAACGGAGCCCAGCAACAGCAAGAAAACGGGCGACGGATCAACAATCCTGTCCATCCCCAGAAACAGCCATAGAATGCTTGGCAAAAGCGCCGCGAAAAAATGCATCAGCAAAATAAAGCGCCGCTTGTCCGACCGCTGCTTTGCCGTGCGCAGGGCAATGCGAAGGCGCAACAGGGCGTACACAAGAAAAGCGCCGCAATACCCGTACAGGGCAAAGTACAGCGGCCCCCTTTCCAGGTACAGCACACTGTACCCGCCGATTACGCGGTATGTGAGCGCCTTGTAATACAAACCGTGAAGGGGGTTGAACACAAACAGAAGCCATTGGCCGATCGTCAGTGAAAACAGCACCACGGCAAGCCACGAAGGCACAGCCTTCCCAAACGTCATGCGGCGGATGAACAGTATGCCGAAGGAGGGCAGGAGTGCCAGCGCCAAAAAGGACAGGCACCGCAGGGCAAGCTCCAGCGCCGTGTTATCAATTTGCATTTCCAGGTAGTATTCCAAACCGAAAACGGCACAGCAAAAAAGCAGCAGGGAATACCATGGGTTCCCGCTTTTCATCCCCTGACGCCAAAACCGGATTCCCACCCAGATATAAAGCGCCGCCAGAACCGGGACAATATTAACAAAGAGCCGGATCAGGACGACGCCTACATCCATGAAAATGCGCCTCCCCAAGCACCGTTTTTATGCATTTTTGTATATGGCCCGCCGGCGGCCGATCCCCTTCATTTCCCCATACCGTCCACGTTGACGGTACGCTTGCAGAATCGGCGCCGGGATCACATTTGGGATTAACAGTCTTCTTCATTGTAATACTTCGGAAAAAAAATGCAACTGTTTATATAAAACTTGCGAATCTTGCGTCATCTCCTGTAAATTTTTTCTAGCTAGTATCCCAGGGCGTGAGCGGCACACAGTCTACCAGTCTTTTCGCATATATGGTATACTACTGGAAACGGAAAGGCGTCGGCTGGCGGTATTTGAGCCGTGCGCCCGCCAAAGTACGGAAGAAGGGCGGCGCAATGATGGTGCGTAACCATTTGCGTGAATGGATGTATCAGTGGCGGCACTTGCGTAAGGTCAGGCACATCACACTGGACCCCCGCGGCCCGGGGGTTGTGAGAATCCACCTGATTCCCCCCAAATGGTCCCCAAGCGGGGATGTGCCCAGCGTGGCGCTTATCAACGGGCAGGATTTGCTGCCCGTTACGCTGTCCTGGGCCATACTGCTTTCCGCTTTCATCGATGCGCTGGCCCCCTTTGACGGCAGGGAGTTGCCGGAGGAGGGCTTTGAAGGCATACTGGCGGAAACAGTCCGCCGCGTGCACAGGGTATATCCCGGCGTGCCGGCGGAAACCCTCCGCACGGATTTGATGCGTTTGGTGGATGCGTGTACAGCCATCGCCCGCGGGCAAAAGCCGCGGGAGGAAATCGGGTTTGTTTCCTTTATGGCATACGCAAAGCACATGGCGGCCCCCCACCGCATGGACCTCATGGTCAGCGCCATGCACAAGAACGGCGAATGGCACTGCAATCAAAAATGTTTGCATTGCTACGCCGCGGACCAGCCGCTTTCCGAAAAGGAGGAGCTTGGAACAGATGCGTGGAAGCGCATCCTCCATACGCTTCAAAAAGCAAGAATACCCCAGGTGACCTTTACAGGCGGCGAGCCCACACTGCGCAATGATTTGCCGGAGCTTGTACAGGCCGCGCAGTGGTTTGTCACCAGGCTCAACACCAACGGCGTGCTTATGACAAAAGAACTGTGCCGCCGCCTTAGCGAAGCCAGTCTGGACAGCGTACAGATCACGCTCTATTCCGCCGATCCGGCCATTCACAACGAACTGGTGGGGGCGGAGCATTTTCACAATACGGCGGCCGGCATACAAAACGCGCTGGAGGCCGGGCTCAGCGTCAGCGTCAATACACCCCTGTGCACGCGAAACGCGGACTATGTAGGCACGCTGGCCTATTTGCGGGAACTGGGCGTCCGCTATGTCACCTGCTCGGGCCTGATTGTTACGGGCAACGCGGAGCGGGAGACCTCCCGCCGCACGCAGCTTGCGCCGGAGACGATGGCGGATATCCTTGCCGGGGCCAAACGGTACTGCGATGAAAACGACATGGAAATTTCCTTCACCTCACCCGGTTGGGTGGATGCGCAAGCCCTTGGGGAGATGGGCTTTGACGCAATCCCCTCCTGCGGGGCGTGCTTAAGCAATATGGCCATCGCCCCCAACGGCGATGTAGCCCCCTGCCAGAGCTGGCTGTCCGATGCGCCTCTTGGGAATATCCAGACGGACCGTTTTTCAAAGATATGGGAAAGCAGGGCATGCAAAAGCATCCGTGCAGCCTCGGCCAAAATGGAGCACATCTGCCCCCTGCGCAAGGCAGAAGGGGAGGCAAAGCAATGAAAAAACTGTCTGCCCTTCTCCTGCTGGCGGCGCTGCTGTTAGGCCTTGCAGCTTCTGCCCCGGCCCAGGCAAAGCCGCTGGACGCGATCACGGCGTATGAGGTTTCCGTCTCCCCCCGAAAAGACGGCACACTGGATATTGTTTACCATTTGGAGTGGAAGGTGCTGGACGATATCCATGAAGGGCCGCTGACCTGGGTGAAGATCGGCATCCCCAACAAGCACGCAGATGAATTGACGGCAATAAGCAAATCCATACGCTCCATCCAATACCTTGGCATTGGCGGCGATTTCGTGCGCATCGACCTGGACAGGGC
>JAEWNM010000092.1 GCA_023392755.1 Bacillota bacterium | reverse complement strand
CCATTTATATGGTTAATTTCGGCGGCAGTCACATAAACTAGCGCGACGATGCGGTTTTGGCAGCAGGGCATATGCCTGCACATAAAAAATTGAATAAGGGGTGGTATCTGGTGAAGAAGACCTACGTGGTGCTACTGGCAGTCGTGCTGATTCTCGCTATTGCGGTGGGCGTGCTGATTGGCGACCGCAACAATGTGGCCAAGGAAAACGATGCGCTGGATGCACAGGCCGTGAAGTATCAAAAAAATGTGGATGAGCTGACGGCGGAGCTGGCAACGGCGCAGTCTGATAGGGATGCGGCTTTGGCGGCCAAAGCCCAGGCGGATGATAACGTATTGGCCGGCGAGCAGAAGCTTAAGGCCGCTCTGGATGAAAAGGCCGCTGCGGAAGAAGCGGTAAAGGCCGCCGAAGCGGCGGTGAAAACGGCAATGGATGAGAAGGCCGCGGCGGAGGCTTCCGCCAAAGCTGCCGGGGATGAGCTTGAGGCCGCTTTGAAGGCCGCGCAGGACGAGAAGGCGGCGGCAGAGGCTTCCGCCAAAGCTGCCGGGGATGAGCTTGAGGCCGCTTTGGCTTCCACGGCGGCAGCTGTAAAGACTGCGCAGGATGAGGCGGCCGCTGCTCAGGCGGAATTGCAAAAGGCCAAGGATGAGCTGGCAGCGGCGCAAGCGGCCGCAAAAGATGCCGAGGATGCAAAGGCCCAGGCGCTCAAGGAGAAGGCCGACGCCGATATGGCGCTGAAAGCCGCCGAAGGCAAGGCGGATGAAGAAGCTCAAAAGGCCAAGGCGGATTTGGCGGCATTGCAGGATCAACTGACGCAGGCGCAGCAGGAAAAGGCGAAAGCCCAGGACGACCTGAAAGCAATTGAGGCCACATCCGGCGACCTGAAAACCGCCCAGGATACAATTCTGACCTTGGGGCAGGAGTTGGACGCCTTAACGGCCGCGGTGGCCAACGCCAAGACGGAAAACGACAAGCTGAGCGGCGATTTGAAGGATGCGCAAGCCGCGGCGAAGGCCGCCGCGGATGAGAGGGATGCTGCGGCTAAAGCTGCCGCGGAAGCCGGCGACAAGGCTGCCGCCGCAGAAGCGGCGCTTTTGGACGCAAAGGCTGCTTCGGCAAAGACCGTCACTTTGGCGGATGCCGCCGGTATCATCGCCCAAGGCGGTTACAAGGTTATAACCGTGACCGTACAAGGCCATATCGGGCCGATTGCCGTGACCGTCGTTCTGGATAAAGCGGGTGTGATCCAGGCCATGGTCGTGGGCGGGGAAGGCTTTACGGAAACATATGGCGTCGGTGACAAGGTTCGCGGTGAAGATTTTATTGCCCAGTTTATCGGCAAATCCGGCGCTGTCGTATTGGGGCAGGATGTGGATGCCGTTTCCGGTGCCACCGTTTCTTCCGCCGCTGTGGTGGATGCGGTGAACGAGGCACTGGCGCAATTCGCCAAGTAACAGATACAGGCATGGCAAAAAGCCGCGTGGCACAATTCGTGCCCCGCGGCTCTTTGCTGTCATCAACCGGAATTCACTGATTTATTAGTATCTAGTTCAGCAGCTCAATCAAAAACGGCAGCGCGGCTTCAAACCGCACGCCATAGCGCCGCTCCTGGCCTGATTCCAGGGTATATTGTATGCAGCGGTGGGTGAACCTTACCGCAAGCTTCGCCGACTCTGCCAGGCTTTTTCCGTTCATCAAACCGCACAGGAGCGCGCTGCCCAATATATCGCCCGTGCCGTGAAAGATGCCGGGATAGCGCCCTTCAAACGCATAGGAGACCTCATCCGTCGCCGCGTCGTAGGCGGCAGTGCCCAATTGATCCTCGCCCAGGGTGACACCGGTCAGCACCGCCTGGCGCGGGCCCAAATCGCACAGGCGGCGCAGCATGTCCTCCGTCTCCTGCTTTGTAAATCCCGCCGGCTGGTAGGGCGTGTTAAGCAGTATGCAGGCTTCCGTCATATTGGGCGTGATGATATCCGCCTTGCGGCAGAGCCTGTGCATGCCCTGGGCCATCTCCCTGGTGTAGGTGGCATAAAGGCGGCCGTTATCGGCCATGACCGGGTCCACCATGCATAGTGTGTTTTCATGGCGGAAATCTTCCATAAGCCTTGCCACCAGGTCGATTTGGTCATAGGAGCCCAGAAAGCCGGAATACAATGCATCAAAGCGAAGCCCAAGGCTTTTCCAGTGGGCCGTTATGGGCAGTATATCCTCTGTGAGGTCCCGGTAGGTATAACCTTGAAAGTCCCCGGTATGGGTGGAAAGGATGGCCGTAGGCAGCACACCCGTATCCAGACCCGCACAGGAAAGGATGGGCAGCGCCACCGTCAGGGAGCAGCGGCCGACGCAGGAGATGTCGTGTATGGCTAGGACGCGCTTTTGCCGTTCCATGAAAAGCCTCCTTTGTAATGCATACCCTATCATACCCGATTCCCCGAAAAAAGGGAATCCCCATCCCGGAAAAGCGCGGCGAAGGACGAATGAACGGCGGAAATTCGTTGTTGACAAGCCGTCCTGCCTTGGCTATAGTCAATGGCGGCGCAGATCGCTGTATCTGCCGGGAGGAGGAACGGTTATGACAAAGGCATTGGTTTCTGTCACCGGGGCCGACCGCACGGGGATTATCGCCGGGGTGGCAGGTTCGCTCAGCGAAATGAACATCAATATTCTGGATATAACCCAGACGATACTGGGCGGTTATTTCACCATGCTTATGATCGTGGACCTTACCGGCGCTACCCGTGATTTCGCGGGGGCGCTGGAGGAACTGACCGCGGCAGGGCAAAGGATGGGTATGGTCATCCATATGCAGCGCGTGGACATCTTTGACGCCATGCACAGGATTTAGGGGGTGCTTGCATGATTGACACCAACGAGATCCTGCAGACCATGCACATGATCCAGGAGGAGAACCTGGATATCCGAACCATTACCCTGGGCATCAATCTTTTGGACTGCGCCGGGCCGGACAGCAAGGAAACCGGCCGGCGCGCCTATGACAAAATCCTAAAAACCGCAAGCCGCCTCACGAAGGTGGGGGAGGATATCCAGCGGGAATTCGGCATCCCTATTGTGAACAAGCGCATATCCGTGACACCTGTGGCCATGATCGCCCAGGGCGACCCTGTGCCCATCGCTTTTGCGCTGGATAAGGCCGCCAGGGAGGTGGGCGTCAATTTCCTTGGCGGCTATTCCGCCCTGATGCAAAAAGGCGCTACCCTTTCAGAGGAGCGGCTGGTAAAATCCCTGTCCCAGGTGCTTTCGGAGACCGAGTTTCTGTGCGCCAGCGTCAATATTGCCAGCACCCGGGCCGGCATCAACATGAACGCCGTCCGTGACATGGGCCACATGATCAAGGAGACGGCGCGCCTGACCGCCGACAGGGATTCCCTGGGCTGTGCCAAACTGGTGGTTTTTGCTAACGCCGTGGAGGACAATCCTTTCATGGCGGGGGCCTTTTGCGGCGCGGGGGAACCGGAATGCGCCGTAAACGTGGGCGTCAGCGGCCCCGGCGCCGTGAAGCGGGCGCTGGAAAGCGTGCGCGGGGCCTCCTTTGATGTGGTGGCGGAGACGGTGAAACGCATCGCTTTCAAGGTGACAAGGGTCGGGCAACTGGTGGCCCAGGAGGCCGCCAGGCGACTTGACATACCCTTTGGAATTGTGGATTTATCTCTGGCGCCTACACCGGCCAGGGGCGACAGCGTAGCCCATATCCTCACTGAAATGGGGCTGGAAATGGCCGGCGCGCCCGGCACCACCGCGGCGCTGGCGCTCTTGAACGACGCCGTGAAAAAAGGCGGCGTTATGGCCAGCGGCCATGTGGGGGGGCTGAGCGGCGCGTTCATACCTGTCAGCGAGGACATTGGCATGATCGAGGCGGCTTCCTGCGGGGCGCTGACCATTGAAAAGCTGGAAGCCATGACCTGTGTCTGCTCCGTCGGCCTGGATATGATAGCCATACCAGGCGATACAACGGCCGCCGCCATATCCGGCATCATTGCCGATGAGGCGGCTATCGGCATGATCAACAACAAGACCACCGCCGTGCGCGTGATTCCGGCTGTAGGCAAGAAAGCGGGCGATATGGTCAATTTCGGCGGCCTTTTGGGCTTTGCGCCGGTGATGCCTGTCAATGCCTTTGGCAACGAGGATTTTATTGCGAGGGGCGGCCGGATACCGGCACCGTTGAACAGTTTGCGCAATTAAGGCCGGACAGCTCTTTTACTAAAAATTTTTGCCTGAAAAGGAAATGGAGCGGGCGATTTGTCCGCTC
>JAEWNM010000086.1 GCA_023392755.1 Bacillota bacterium | reverse complement strand
GGGCAGTATAATGCGTTCTTCGCGCGATGTCAATGGAAATTTATCGTATTACAATAAATATGGATTGTATCACGTATACCGCGCACCGCCCCGCGCGGCACACGGTATGTGTTCCTTTTTTCGGGGCTCTATCCTTATCGCGCTGTTTTCTGCTATAATCTGCATATGCAACAACAGGTTCCGCCGGGCTTTTGGCCTTGCAAGGAAAGGATGACCCTTTTTGATGAACAACCCCGTCCGCTTCGGCATACTGGGCTATGCCCGCATTGCCAGGCTCAGCCTGATCCCCGCCATGCTACAGGCGAAAAACACCGTTCCCTACGCCATCGCCTCAACCGATCCGGTCAAGCTGCTTGGGGCAAAAGCGGATTTCCCCTTTGAAAAGGCCTACGGCGATTACGAAGCCCTGCTTGGCGACCCCGATGTGGACGCGGTGTACATCCCCCTGCCCAACAGCCTGCACAGGGAATGGGCCATAAAGGCCGCCAGGGCCAAAAAGCATGTGCTGTGCGAAAAACCCATGGCCCTTACCGAGGCCGACTGCCTGGCCATGATCGACGCCTGCCGCGATAACGGCGTGAAGCTGATGGAAGCCTTTATGTACCGCTTCACACCAAAAACCGCGAAGCTTATGGAGCTTATCGCATCCGGCGCCATAGGCGAGGTGCGCCACATGCATTCCTCCTTCCGCTTTGTCATGGGCGAAGGGCCCAACATACGCTTAGACCCCGCGCTGGGCGGCGGCAGCGTGTGGGATGTGGGCTGTTACCCCATAAACCTCATCGGCATGATTATGGGCGAGGAGCCCGAAAGCGTATGCGCCATGAAAACCGAAAGCCGCGGCGTTGAGTTTTCGCTGGACGCGGTGCTCAAGTATAAAAACGGGGCCCTATGCACCCTGGGCTCCGGGTTCGATTCCCATTCCTTTCAGCTCACCGAAATCAACGGCACCAAGGGCACCCTGCTTGTGCAGGATACTTTCGACGGCACGGGCCTGCCCATCCGGCTGTACCGGGACGGGGCCTTTTCCGATATCCCCGTTGCGGAATGCAACCGCTATGTAGTGCAATTGGAGGCTTTTGCCGCCGCGCTGATATCGGGCCGCGAGCCGGCCTTTTCCCCGTATGATACGGTGCGCAATATCCGCCTTATCAACAGAATTCTGCAAGCCGCCCGCTAAAGGCGCGCCCGCCTGCTTTGGCACAGGGAAAGGAGCGTTGTTATGGAACACAGCCATCATGATGCGACAAAAAGCGCCGGTATCACACGGCACGGCGTAAACGAAGAATACGCCTATTCCGAAATGGTGGAGGCCGGGGATTTTGTATTTCTCACCTTTTGCGTGGGCAATGTCGGCCAGTCTGTTGAGGCGCAGGTGCACGGCGCGCTGGATGACATGGCCCGCCGCCTTGAAACCGTCGGCCTCACGCTGGACGCTGTGGTCAAGGTGGACGTTTTGATGAAGGACCCCTGGAACATACCCATTATGGAAAAGGTGTTCAAGCAGCGCTTTGCCGGCAATTATCCCGCCCGCAAGACCATAGCCACCGAGTTTGCGCACAGGGGCGGCGTGGACGGGCTGCTGGTTCAAATCGACGCTATCGCCTATAACAAGCGGTAGCCGGAAAGGAATTTTGCCATGCGTATCAAAAAATTGGCCGCTCTTTTGCTTGCGTTGGCCCTCCTTTGCCCCTTTTATGCCGCCGCGGCCGAAGCTGTTTTGACCGCTGAGGAGCTGTACGCGCAATATCCCGTGCCGGAGGTGGCCCTTGATTTTGACCCCGGCCTTGATGAGCTTTTGCGGCTTGTGAACAAAGCCAACAAGCTGCCCTGGGACTATGTGCCCGAGCTGGTGATCCCCGATGTGGCGGCGAAAAAAAACGTGAAGATTGAATTGCACCCGGAGGCCGCCGCGGCGCTGGAACAGCTTTTTGCCGCAGCGCAAAAGGAGGGGCTCGAACTGGTCGCCATATCGGGCTACCGCTCCTACGCCTCGCAAAAATCCATTTATCAGCGGTCGGTGGAGAAGAACGGAAAATCCTACGCCGACCTGGCCTCCGCCCAGGCGGGCAAGAGCGAGCATCAGCTGGGCCTGGCGGCGGATGTCTCCTGCGCCGCCATCAAGCTGGCCCTGAACAAAGCCTTCGCGAAAACCAAGGAGGGCATATGGCTGTACGAGCATTGCGCGGAATACGGCTTCATCATCCGCTATAAAACGGAGTGGGCCAGGATTACCGGCTACAAGGGCGAGCCCTGGCACATCCGCTATGTGGGCAACAGCCATGCCGCGTTTATCACAAAGCTTAACGTGCCTTTTGACACCTATATGGCGTATCTGCGCCTGGTATGGGAGAACAGGTAAATAATGAACAATTTCATTGCCCCCGAGAATCTCATCGGCAGCGGCGCACAGGCTGAAATATACCTTTGGGACGGCCAGGTTATCAAGCTCTTTCACCGCGGCACGCCCGATGCCACTGTGCAAAATGAGGCGGATATCCAGCAAAAGCTTTACCTGTCCGGCCTGCCCGTGCCCCGCGTTTTCGGCATGGCCACGCTTGACTTAAGGCCCGCCATCCTCATGGAGTATCTGCCCGGCCCGTCCCTGGGCGATGTCATGCTAAATGATCTGGCCCACGCGGCGGATTATATACAGGCGGCCGCCGCCCTGCATGCGCAGATGCACACCATCGGGGGCGCAGGCCTGCCCGCCCAATCGGATAAGCTGCGCCGCA
>JAEWNM010000081.1 GCA_023392755.1 Bacillota bacterium | reverse complement strand
TATATCCGGCGCAGGCGCATGACGGCGGCGGCGTTTGATCTGCAGTCCGGGGGAATGAAGGTTATCGACGCGGCGCTTAAGTACGGCTACGATTCGCCCACGGCCTTCAACCGTGCGTTTCAGGGCGTGCATGGCGTATCGCCCTCCATGGCCAGGGAGGAAGGCATCCGTTTGAAGGCATTTGCTCGCATCAGCTTCACGATTTCCATCAAAGGAGAAGCTGAAATGAACTACAGGATCGAAAAACGGGATGCGTTTACCATCGTGGGCGTCAGGGAGCACTTTGACATGAGCCTGGAAGAAAGCTTTGCAAATGTGCCCAAGTTCTGGCAAAAAACCATCCAGTCGGGCGCCGTGCCCGGCATCATCGCGGCCATGGATAGGGAGCCCTATGGCTTGCTGGGCGTCAGCACCTGCATGAACGGCAGGGATTTTGACTATTACATTGCCGTTGCCAGCAGCCGGCCCGCCCCGGAGGGGATGGCTTCGTACGAGGTTCCCGCCTGCACCTGGGCCATCTTCGACTGCGTGGGAGCCATGCCCCAGGCGCTGCAGGATTTGCAAAAGCGGATCGTTACGGAATGGCTGCCCGCGTCCGGGTACGAGTATGCCGACGCGCCGGATATCGAGGTGTACCCGGAAGGCGATCAATGGTCGGAGGACTATAAATGCCAGGCATGGCTGCCGATTACAAAGAAGGCATAACCATAAGGTTTTCTGGGTGAGGTGCGGAGAGGGTATCTTTTTCAAAAGATACCCTCTCCGCTGTATGATCTGTATTCGTTCCCTTACTCTGCGTGGGCTGCGTTGACGGCGCTGATCTCGCTTTCCCGCATGGGCGGCGCGCAGGCGGGGCACCGCTCAAGATTGGCGAAGGAGCCTTCTTCCAGCTGGCCGTAGGTAAAGCCGGACAACGGCAAAAACTTTGCCCTGACATCCAGGCAGTTGTCAACGCTGTGGTAAAAGGAGCCGCCGTCGGGGTTATAGTACAGCTTTGTGTCCGCGCTGGGTATGGGAAGCTGGCGTCCCTTGTAATCCTCCCAGATCAATACCCTGGTTCCTACCTCCAGGTTGTCCCAGAGCCAGGACATATTCACGCCTTCGGGGTTTTTTTTGCGCTGTACGCGAACGCAGCCGTGACTGGCCTTGGTGCCCAGCTTGGGTTCCGTTTTGTCAAAATATTTGCTTCCGTCGCTGCGCAGTGTGTAGGGTACCTGATGGATGAGGTTGCCGCTGTTGAATCGCAGCGCCATTTCACAATGCAGGTTGTCGGACATGAATTTGCCCACACGGCTGACGATCAGGTATTCGCCGGCCTGTGTTTCGGTATAAAGCTTCTCCGGGTCGTCAATCAGTCCGGTGGAAATGAGCAGCTCCGTAAATTTCTTGCCATCCTTGAACACATACAGCCGCTGGGCCAGCTTGTCGATAAGCAGGCCGTATTTCTTGGATGGCGTCTTCGTTTCTATCAGGCTGGTTTTCACATAGCCCTGCACCATTTCACCAAATACCTTGACGGTGCTGTCGTGAAACGAGCTGGAATAGGATTCGATCAGGCTCCAGCCGCTGTCCAGGTTTTCCAGCACCCGCACCCCCTGGGAAGCATAGGTGATTTCACCGACAGGCTCCGCGTCCTCCTGCGGTGCCGCGCGAAGCTTGTAGGCCTTTTTTTGGTCGCCCTTGAGCACGGTGATGGGCTGCGTCATGACTTCCCAAATGGCCGCCTCGTCGGTGATATCCATGGGCAGCGTCCAATAGCTGCGTTCACCGTTGGATGGGTGGGTGCTGTAGTCGGCGGGGGATACGGCCGCGCCGTCCGGTTTGGTGTATGCTTCGGGCGAAGCGGCGCTGTCCTCGGGCGTCAGGGCGGACTCCTGTGCCGCCTCCAGCGTGACGGGGACGTAATGGGCATTGGATTCATAGCCTGTGCCGTCCTGGAGCTGCACGATGAGCGTATAGTCGCCCTCCGGCAGTGTGATGCCCGCCCCCGTACCGTCCCAGGGTATGTCGTTTTCCCCGGCATGCACGGTTCCTTCGTATATAAGAATGTCCTGCCCCTCCAGGCGCACGCTCAGGGTACCCTGCATGCTTGCGTCGGCGTGTATGTGCCATGGCGTGCCGGGAACCATGTGCGTATCGCTTGGCATGACGTTTGTCAGAACGGGGCCTTCCAGGCCTATCGTTATTTCAGCCGATGTGCTGCCGCTTGCCGACACAGCCTGCAGCTTGTAAACGCCTGGCGGGAAGGCGGCGCCGTCCGATGTGCCGTCAAAGGCGATGCTGTTGCGCCCCGCCTTTGCAGGGAAGGCCTCATACAGCTTTGCGGCTGTTTCCGTTTCATCCACCAGATAAATATCCACATCCTCCGCAAGCACGGCGGTAAAGCTGAGCATTACCAGCTTGCCGGGGCGTATTTCCTGGGGCAGGTCCACAAAAGCCAGTTCCCCCTCCGCCAAAGAGGGCAGGCAGGACAACAATAGAAAAAGTGCCGTAAAAAATGCGGCCTTACGGCGGATTGTAAGCATAAGCGCCTCCTTTTGGGTGCCGTTGGGATAGACTCAGTATACCAATATCGGCGGCGGGAAGACAATGGACGGATTGTAAAAACTGCGGCGCGGCTATTTGCCCCTTTGCAGCGCCTCATACTTGCTGGTGAAATGATCAATTTTATGGGTGACTTTCTCAATATGCTTTTGCATTTGCCGCATTTGCTCCTCTACATCCCGCTTGTGGGCAACGAGCATATCGCACCTGCATTTCAGCGTGCAATCCCCCTTCAGGCTCAGCTCCACAAACTCCCGGATCTGCTTGATGGACATGCCGGTGCTTTTCAGGCAGCATATCAGACCCAGCCCATCAATGTCCTCCTGGGAGAAGCGGCGGATTCCGCTATGCGTCCTGTGCACGTCGGGCAATAGGCCTTCCTTTTCATAATAGCGAAGCGTGTGGGCCGCCAGCCCTGTTATTTGGGAAACCTGTTTCATGGAGAAGTCCATGGGGTATGCTCCTTTCAGCGGGAAATATTTGTTTTCCGTCATTGACTTAGAGTTAACGTTAAGGTTTATACTGGCAGTATAACAACGATCCCGCCGTTTGGCAAGGGATACGAAGGAGAGGCAGCATGAAATCGGTTAAGGATACATACAGGCTGCATAACGGTGTGGAAATTCCATGCGTGGGGTTTGGCACCTGGCAGGCGCCAGAGGGCGATGTGGCCTTTTCCGCCGTAAAGGCGGCGCTGGAGGCGGGCTACCGTCATGTGGACACGGCCGCCGGCTATGAAAATGAGGGGAGCGTGGGCCGGGCGGTACGGGCAAGCGGCCTGAAGCGGGAGGAGGTCTTTGTCACCAGCAAGCTTACAAATTCCGAGCATGGCTATGAAAAAACGCTGCGGGCGTTTGACAAAACCATGAAGGAACTGGGCTTTGACTACCTGGACCTGTACCTCATCCACTGGCCGAACCCCATTTCCTCCCGCGGCAGCTGGAAGAAAGACAACGCGGGCTCCTGGAAGGCGTTCGAGGAGCTGTACGCGGCGGGGCGCATCCGCGCCATTGGCGTAAGCAACTTCCGGCCCCATCATATAGACGCCTTGATGGAGACGGCAAAGATTATGCCAATGGTGAACCAGATTCGCCTGTGCCCCGGCGATGTGCATCAGGAAACGGTGGAATATTGCCGCAGGCACGGCATTTTGCTGGAGGCGTACAGCCCCCTGGGCCTGGGCCGCATCATGGATGTTGCGGCGGTTAATGAGATTGCCGGAAGGCATCAAAAATCCGCCGCCCAGGTCGCCCTGCGCTGGAGCCTGCAAAAAGGCTTTCTTCCCCTGCCCAAGTCCGTCACGCCCGAGCGTATCCGGCAAAATGCCGATTTGTTCGGCTTTGATCTGTCCGATGCGGAAATGGCCGCCGTCGACCGGGTGGAGCCTGGGATTTGCGGCCTGGCAAAGGACCCGGACACGATCTCTTTTTGATGCCCGGGGCCCAAGGCTTCACGGAAGGAGCCCAGCCCTTTTGAAAACCCCATATTTGCGTATCGATTGAAAGGAGGAGTATCCCATGGCCTTCAATTACTACATGCCGGCCCGCATCCTCTTTGGTCAGGGCAAGCTGGATGAGCTGCACAGGCAGCGCCTTCCGGGCAAAAAAGCGCTCATCGTCATCTCCGCGGGCAATTCCATGAAGCGGCTGGGCATTTTGCGGCGGCTGGAGGAACAGCTTGACAAGGCGGGCGTCGGCCATGTTCTCTTTGACAGGATTCTGCCCAACCCCATCAAGCGCCACGTAATGGAAGGCGCGGCAATGGCCCGGGAGGAGGGCTGCGATTTTGTGATCGGCCTTGGCGGCGGCAGCAGCATCGATTCCGCCAAGTCCATTGCCGTAATGGCGGCAAATCCCGGCGACTACTGGGACTACATTTCCGGTGGAACGGGCAGGGGCCTTCCGGTGCCTTTTGATCCGCTGCCCATGGTGGCCGTCACCACCACAGCCGGTACGGGCACCGAAGCCGATCCTTGGACGGTGATCACCAGCGGGGATGAAAAGATAGGCTTTGGGTATGACAAAACGTTCCCCGTGCTCTCTGTGGTAGACCCCGAGCTGATGATGTCCGTGCCTCCGGCGCTCACCGCCTATCAGGGCTTTGACGCGCTCTTTCACAGCACGGAGGGCTATGTGAACCGCACCGCCAACGAAATGAGCGACCTGTACGCGTTGCAGGCCATCCGCCTGATCGGCAAAAGCCTGGGCGATGCCGTCAGGGACGGCTCCAACGTGCAGGCCAGGGCTGATGTGGCGCTGGCCAACACCCTGTCCGGCTTTGTGGAATCCACCTCCGGCTGCATTTCCGAACACTCCATCGAGCATGCGCTAAGCGGCCTGAAGCCCGAGCTGCCCCACGGCGCGGGGCTGATCATCATCAGTCTGGCGTACTATACGCATCTGGCCAGGTCCGGCGCCTGCGATCAGCGTATGGTGGATATGGCCCGTGCCCTGGGCATGGCCGACGCAGCATCCCCCATGGATTTTGTAACCGCGCTTCATGAAATGCAAAAGGCTTGCGGCGTGGCGGATTTGCGGCTTTCGGACTACGGCATAAAACGGGAGGACTTGCCGCGCCTGGCCTCCTACGCCCGGGAGATCATGGGCGGCTTGTTTGAGGTGGACCCGTGCGACATTACGCAGCAGGATGTGGAAGCGATCCTTCTTGCCTCCTACCGCTGACCTTAACGCCCTTGGTGAAAGCATTGCCGCTTGAACGAAGGGCGTTTTCTTTTTTGGCAAAAGCGGTTAGGCGCGTATGCCGGCGCAAAGGAAAATGGCCCAAACTTTCCCGGCCGGTCATGATGGCGGGGTTATACGTATACGCTGTTATGGGGTGCATTGCAGCGCCCGCCGTTTGTCATCAGCGCCTATCTGAACCGTCAGGAGAGGATCATATGCGCAAAGCCGGCATTGCTGCCTGCACATCGCGCCACAGCCGCCCGGCGGCCCTTTTTTCCGCGGCCATAAGAAAGGTCCGCTCCTGGCCTCCCCCTATGCTTCTGGCATGCTGCTATCTCTTTTTCAGCCTTCTTCGCATCGCCTGCGCTTATTTTGCCGGTCATACGCCTGTTATCATGCCGGATTCCGCGCTGTACCTGCACCTGTCCCGCTCCATTTTTGAAAAGGGGGCGTTGCTGTTCAGGGGCCAGCCGATACGGTATGAATATATTTTGTACCCTCTTTTCCTGGCGCCGCTCAATCTTCTGCCGGAAGGCGTCAGCCTCTTTCGTGCCGCTCAGATACTGAATTCATTGTTGATGCATCTTGCCGTCTTTCCCGCGTACGCCCTTTCGCGCTCCATTACAAAAAGCCGTTCCGGCGGCTTGCTGGCGGCGTTTTTGACATTGCTCATGCCCGATTTTTTCATCACGCGGCACATAATGGCAGAATGTCTTGCATTTCCGCTGATTCTTACAGCCTTTTATGTGTTTTACCGTACATACGGCTCCGCCTCCGGTTTTGGCGCGCCCGTCCTGTGGGGCGGCCTTGGTTTTTTGCTTTACGCGCTTAAGCCGGGCTATTTGGCTGTTCCTGTCTGCTTTTTTTCGCTGCTTATTATGGAGTCGCTTCGCCAAAAAAGCATACGGCGGCTTATGCAGGCGTTGGCGGGGGCATTGACCCTTATATGCTTCCTTGGGCTGTACGCGCTTTTGCTGCGCTATGGCCTTCACCTTTCGCCGGCGCAAACCTCGCTGTATAGATCCCAAACCCATCCCCTCACCTGGGATCATTTGCTGCAAACGGGCAATGGGCTGGCCTTGTATGCGGCCTTCGTGCCCCTGGCCTTTGGCTTTTTGCCGCTATGCCTGCCCGCCGCCCATATCGGTG
>JAEWNM010000046.1 GCA_023392755.1 Bacillota bacterium | reverse complement strand
ATTTGCGAAATCGTTCTGCCGCTGATTATACGCAGCATTACCAACCTGGCCAATGACAACCTGGCTCAGCTTACGGCAAGCTATGTGCTGAGGCTTGGCGGCATATATGTCGTACTGCGGCTGATTGACGCCGCGGCCGCCTATTATATGGCATCCGTGGGGCACATTATGGGCAGCCGCATTGAAACGGATATGCGGCGCGATTTGTTCGGCCATCTGCAGCAATTGTCCTTCTCCTATTACAGCAACACCAAGGTGGGTCAAATCATGGCCCGCATTACCGGCGACTTGTTTGAGGTGACGGAGTTCGCCCACCACTGCCCGGAGGAGTTCTTTATCGCCGCCATCAAAATCACCGCCTCCTTTATCATACTGTCCGGCATGAACATATGGCTGACATTGATGGTGTTCGCAATGCTGCCCTTGATGCTGCTGGCCGCCCGCATTTTCAACAAGCGCATGCGCAAAGCCTTTATGGATTCGCGCCATCAGGTGGGCGAACTGAACGCACAGGTGGAGGACAGCCTGCTGGGCATCCGTGTTGTGAAATCCTTTGCCAACGAGCCGATGGAAGAGGAAAAATTCCGGGACGGAAACCAGCAGTTTTTGCAAACCAAGCGCGTGGCCTACAAGGCCATGGCCGGCTTTCACACGACCACAAGGGTGTTCGACGGGCTGATGTACATTTTGGTGGTTATTGTGGGCGCGCTGTTTATCATCAACAAGCAAATCGAGCCTGGCGATTATATTGCTTACCTGCTGTATGTATCCATGCTTTTGACCTCTATCCGCCGTATTGTGGAGTTCACCGAGCAGTTCCAGCGCGGCATGACGGGTATCGAGCGCTTCTGCCAGATCATGGACGCGCCCAAGGAGATCACCGACGCCGATAATGCCGTGGAGCTGAAAAACGTAAAGGGCGGCATCGGATTTGAAAACGTAAGCTTCGGCTATGCCGACGACGGCCAGCAGGTGCTGGCCAACCTCAACCTTCAGGTGAAGGCCGGGGAAAATGTGGCGCTGGTAGGCCCATCCGGCAGCGGAAAAACAACCCTGTGCAACCTGATCCCCAGGTTTTACGATGTGACCTCGGGGCAGATCACAGTGGACGGGCAGGACATACGCACCTTTACCCAAAAGAGCCTGCGGGAAAATATCGGCATGGTGCAGCAGGAGGTATACTTATTCTCCGGTACGGTGTATGAAAACATCGCCTACGGCAAGCCCGGCGCCGCGCGGGAAGAGGTGGAAAGGGCCGCCATGCAGGCCGGTGCCCATGAGTTTATACTGCAATTGCCCAACGGATACGATACCTTTGTGGGCGAGCGGGGCGTAAAGCTTTCCGGCGGGCAGAAACAGCGGGTGTCCATCGCCCGGGTGTTCCTGAAAAATCCGCCCATTCTTATATTGGATGAGGCGACATCCGCCCTGGACAATGAAAGCGAGCGCATCGTGCAAAAATCCCTGGAGACGCTGGCCAAGGGCCGCACCACCTTTACCATTGCCCACCGGCTGACCACCATCCGCAACGCCACGGTGATCTGGGTGCTTACCGAAAAGGGCGTGGAGGAGCAGGGCACCCACGCGGAACTGATGGAAAGGAAGGGCGTCTATTACAGCCTGTACCACATGTATACGGAGGCGGTATCATGAGCCTGATTCCAAGAATTGCTGTAGAAAGCGACATGCCGGCCCTTTGCCGCCTTTTTGAGTCAGGCATCCGGGATATGGATGAAAAGGGCCTGGATCAATGGCGCTGGGAGGTGTACCCCAGCGAGGCGGTGCTGATGGAGGACATCAAAGCCCAAACCCTGTACCTCATGGAGGAAGCGGGGAAGATGCTGGTGGCGTTCACCATCAATGAGGAGCAGCATCCCCTGTACGCAACATTGCACTGGCACTTTGGCATTGGGCCGGCCGTGCTCCACCGGCTGGTGGTCAACCCCGGCCATCAGCGCCGGGGCCTGGGCCGGGAGGCCATGAGCCACGTGATCCGCATCGCAAGGGATTTGGGCTATGACAGCCTGCGCCTGGACACCTATTTGAAAAACACACGGGCCATGGCCTTGTATGAGGGCATACCCATGCGCCGCGTGGGCCAGGTGAAGTTCGACCACCGGGCTACGCTCTTTCAATGTTACGAGATGCCCTTGACGGAGGATTGTCCCCTGCTGCCCTTGAAAATGCGGCCCCATTACCGCTGCGCGCCGGAGCTGCCATGGGGCGGAAACAAGCTGAAAACGCTTTTTCACAAGGATATCCCCAACGACTCAACCGGCGAGAGCCTGGAAATCAGCGCGATTCCCGGCAAGGAAAGCCGCTCGGAAAGCGGCGAAGAGCTTTCCTTGCTGCTTGAAGCCTATGGGGAAAAGCTGAAGGGAACGGACATCAAAGGGCCGTTTCCCCTTTTGCTCAAACTGCTGGACGCCAGGGATGCCCTAAGCGTGCAGGTGCACCCGGGCGATGCGTATGCCGCCGCGCATGAAAATGGAAAGCTGGGCAAGACGGAAGCCTGGGTTATCCTCCAGGCGGATGACGGCGCGGAGCTGGTATACGGCCTTGTGCCGGGCGTTGCGCGGGAGGAACTGGAAAAAGCCGCCCGTGAGGGGGCGGCGGTGGAAAAGTATCTGCGCCGTGTACAGGTAAAGGAAGGCGACGTATGCTTTATTCCCGCGGGCTGCGTTCACGCCATCGGCGCGGGGATCGTTCTGTATGAGATTCAGCAGTCCAGCGACGTTACCTACCGCTTTTACGACTGGGACAGGACGGACGCGGCCGGACAGAAGCGCGCTTTGCATATAAGGCAGGCTGTTGATGTGGCGGACCTTGCTTTCCGCCTTGATCCCGCGCCCCGCGAGCCGGGCAGGGGCGTCCAGTCGCTTTTGCGCAACGATGTGTTTGAGCTTGACCGGCTTCATGTATCAGGCGAGCTGCCGCTTGAACCGGACCCCCGGCGCTTTGCCTTCCTGACCGCTATGGATTCCCTGCTTTTAAGCTGGGAAGGCGACGGGCTGGAACTGAAAAAGGGCGATTCCGTACTGCTGCCGGCTCACCGGCCGGCTTTGGCTTTGCAGGGCGTGGGTGAAGCACTTCTGGCAATGCCCGCATTGGCTTAGGGGCTCCGCCCCTAAGAACCCCGCCCAAGGGATATATCCCTTGGGTATCCCAATATATATTGCGCATATGAATACTCAAAAGCGGATTGCGTATGGTGGGGAGACGCGCGAACCTGCCGGCGAAAAGGGCGGTCATTGGCCGCCCACAGGCCATCAAAAAACCCAGGGAGGTATCGGAGGGCCGAAGCCCTCTGATTCTAGATCGTAGGTTTACACTTCAAGTGCAACACATGAAGAAAAGACAGTGACCCAACGAGCCAAAGCTTGTACAATGGGAGTTGACAAGACAACCATATACAAGGGAGGAAGGCAAGATGGGT
>JAEWNM010000010.1 GCA_023392755.1 Bacillota bacterium | reverse complement strand
TTTTGCGCAGTATCAGGCCCCGGTAATGGGGGATGCGCACCTGCCGCAGCGCCTCCATCAGCAGCGCGTCGCTTTTGCCGCCCCCCGCTGCGCCGCCGTACAGCGCCTCGTACTCCCACCGGCGCATGAAGGCCGCCTGCCGCGGCTGGGGGGACCAGATGGCCCTGCCCGTCACTTGCTCCCCTTCTTTCGCATAAAATAAGAACGTGTGTTCCCTGTTTATTATACAAGAAATCACCTGCACTGCGCCCCCCTGTCCGCGTGCATGCACACTTTGCGGCATAGAAACAGCGGCGGCATCAAAAACTTTCCATGCGGGCCATTGCAACTTGGTTTCAAAAATTATATAATATTAGCAACGAAAAGGGAGGTTCAAGTATGAATCGGCCAAACTATCTGGCAGGCATCCGCAGCAGCATTCTTGCCAGCGGGCGGGGCAGTGCTTTCGTATCGTCGGATTTTCGGGCGATTGCGCCGCCGGCTGTGATCAAAACGGCTCTGCCCCGCCTGGAAGAGGAGGGCTTGCTACGGCGCGTAATGCGGGGTGTTTATGAATATCCGGAGTACAGCACGTTTTTGGGCGAGAGGGTAGCGCCCGACCCCCACAAGATCGCGCAGGCGATTGCCCGCAACTTTGGCTGGACCGTTGTGCCCTGCGGCATAACCGCGCTCAACCTGCTGGGGCTGTCGACGCAGGTTCCGGCATCATGGTCGTACGTAAGCAGCGGCCCATACAGGACCTATGCCGTAAATTCGGTCAAGCTGGTGTTCAAGCACACCGCCGACAAGGAAATAGCCCAAATTTCACCAAAGAGCGCGCTGGTCATACAGGCCGTCAAGTCACTGGGCAGGGATGGCGCGGAGGATGCCATACCAAAGCTTCAAAAAATACTAACAAAAGCAGAAAAGGCGGCCCTTATCAAGGAAACGCAGTATGCAACCGCGTGGGTTTTTGAGGCAGCCCAAAAAATAAGTCAATAAGGAGCCATACAAATGAGGAGAATCGCGGCAATCGCCGCCAGCGAGCGGCGCGCGGTCTTTCACAATACCGCCATGAAGCTTGGCCTGAGCGATGCCATTGTGGAAAAGGACTTCTGGGTATGCTGGACATTGGATCACCTGTTTCACGAATCCCCCTGGAAGGACCAAATGGCCTTTAAGGGAGGGACAAGCCTCTCCAAGTGCTATGGTCTGATCAAACGGTTTTCGGAAGACATCGATCTGATTCTGGATTGGCGTACCCTGGGCTATTCTTTGAACGAGCCCTGGGAAAAGCGCAGCAACACAAAGCAGGATGAATACTGTATGGAAATGAACAACCGCACGGCGGTTTTCCTTGCCGGGCAATTTGTTCCGCGGCTGATGGAATCATTTCAAAGGGAATTGGGGGAGCCCTTTTCGCTAAGGATCGATGCGTATGACCCCCAGACCGTGTGCTTTGATTACCCCAAATGCTTTCAAACCGATTACGTGCTGAACGTCATCCGATTGGAAATCGGGCCATTGGCGGCGTGGACACCGGCAAAGCAGCACACGCTTGCGCCTTATGCCGCCGATGAATATGGCCATCTGTTTCACAAGCCATCCACTTGCGTACTAACAGTAGCGGCAGAACGTACATTCTGGGAGAAAGTCACCATTCTTCACAAGGAAGCGTTTCGTGTCAACGAAAATATGCCTCCCCGCTATTCACGGCACTACTATGATCTGTATTGCATGGATCAAGCGAACGTGAAACAAAGCGCTTATGCCGATCTGGCGCTGCTTGAACGCGTGGTGGCGTTCAAAAAGCGGTTCTACCGTTCCAACGCCGCCCGCTACGATCTGGCATGCCCCGGCAGCATGAGGCTCATGCCGCCGCAGGCCTTAATGGAAAAGCTGGAGTCTGATTACATCCAGATGGGCAGTATGATCTTTGGGGATAAGCCATCGTTTGCCGAACTGATGCAGGCCATGCAGCGGATGGAAGATGAAATCAATCATCTGTCATGATGCGCCTTTTGCAATAATCATCCATTTGAAAGTTTTTCAGGATGGGTGCGGGAAGGCTCCGCAGCCCAAGCGCCGACTGTGTCGGATGAAGCGGGGCGGAGGAGGCTGGCGAAACAGAGCGACGGAAACGACAGTGAACCGGCGCGACAATTGAGCCAGATGGGAATATTTTTTCAAAAAGCTCCCTTCCCGCCAACTCTTCCCGCCAATCCTTCCCGCATACCCTCACGTCTCCTCCTCCATCACGGCGGGGATTTCCACCACGCCACCGGCGCTGTCCCCGGCGGAGGCCAGGTACTTGTCCCAGCGGTCGATCACGTCTTCGGCGGCCTTCATCACATCCCGCAGGGAGGGCGGAATCTTCACAAGCTCCTGTGCCTCTGTATCCTCCACCACCTTCTTTCCGTGCTCGTCCAGCCTTTCCAGGCGGGTTTTTGTTTTTAGCACCTCAAAATCGCACATGGAATCATCCCGCCGGGCGATCTTTGTCAAAAGCTGCAATATTTCCACAGGCGTCGCGATGCGCTCCATGGCCAACAATCCGGCCCGCTCCCGCAATAAGGCGGCCACCTCCCCCTGTCTTAGCAGCTTGCGGCCATAGTCGGCGCTGTAGCCCACCGCTTTGGCCGCGTGCTCCGCGCAGGGGTCGGCCAGATAAGCGTCCACAAATTGCCGTTTTCTCTCCGACAGGCCCAAGCGTTCATCCCCTCTTTTCCCGGTACCGGATATAAGAACATACGTTCTTATCCGCTCATGGTTATTATACAAAAAAAGGGGAGCGTCTTTCTCCCCACTTTTGACACATGCACACATTTTTACAATTCCGCGCCGGCCAAATCATGCGCCGCGAAAAAAGCCCCCGCGCCGATTCAACCTTTGCGCGGGGGACCTTTATATTGGGCCTAATGTGTATTTTCCCTAGTCCATCAATTCCAGCATGGCTTCGCGCAGCTCCACCC
>JAEWNM010000348.1 GCA_023392755.1 Bacillota bacterium | reverse complement strand
GGTTGAGGATGGAAAACAGCGCGGCCTGATCCGGAAGGTATCCGCAAAGCAGTGTTTTCCCATCTGGCAGATGGGTGGCGTTCAGACCTTGAAAATCCTTCAGGCGGTTCAAATTCAGGTAGCCATCCACGGTGATTTCATAATGGATCATGGCGCTCTCCTTGTGCATTATGTCAACGGTGACATCATAGCAAATGCGCTGTGAAGAATCGCCATGAAAAGCTGTGGTTTTTGCGGTTCCGGCCGCATGAAAAAACCCACAGGTTTCTGTGGGGACAGTGTATCAACAAAGTGGCTGACGCCACTTTGTTGAGTTTTTCCCTCGCTGCACTGCAAAAGGTTACGCTTTTTGCGGCCGTTTGCTCGGGCAAGGAAGGAATTTCATCGAAATTCCTCGCAAACCTCCGCAACCTCAATCGGCGCGGCTTACTGCCGCTTGTTTCGGTTGATTCGTTCGGTTCGCCCATTGCTTCCCATCTGGCTCAATCGTCGCCGTGGTGCGCTACCGCTTCCACGGCTCGTTTCGCCAGATGGACCACGACCCTCCGATGCCTCCCTGGGTTTTTGATGGTCTGAACTCCACAGGTTTCTGTGGGGAAGGGTGGATGGCTGTATGCGCTGTCAATGGGCGAGCCCCATCTCCCTGGCTTTGGCGATGGCTTGCGTGCGGCTTTTTACGCCCAGCTTTGAATACAGGTGGGATATATGCCACTGGGCCGTATTGGTGGAAATAAACAGAGCCTTGGCAATTTCCCCATTGCTCATGCCCTGGCACAGGAGGCGAAGTATATCCATCTCCCGTCCGCTGAGCTTTTCCCCGAATTCCAGGGGCCTGGGCGCGGCCGGGTGTTCTTTGACCGGCCGGTTTTCATATACCTTGAGAGAAGCGGCGATATCATAGGAGATGCTTGCGCACATCAGGCTTCCCTCGGCACGCAGTTTCTCGGCTCTTTTTTCATCGCCCAGTGCATGCAAAAAACCGGCCATGGTGACATACAAAATACCCGCATACGGGGGAAGCTGGCCGTATTTTTGCGCCATGCCCTGCATATAGGCCTCACATTGCTCCAGCGCTTCCCGTGGCCTTCCCATAACGCCAAGGCAGGAGCTGTAGTTCATCATCACAAGCGTGGTGACGAATTGATGGCCCATTGGCAGGGAGGAAGCAAGCGCGCTTTGAAACGTATTCGCCGCCTCCTGCACGTTTCCCTTGCAGTATTGGGCGCGGCCCAGGGTGTTCAAGGCGGAGATGCGGGCAATGGGGTCGAAGGGCTCCAGGCAGCGCAGGGCTTCCCTGGCCGGCGGCTCGGCATCCTGCCCGGATGCGCCCGCGATCATGGCCCTCAGGCAATACAACAGGCCGCGGTTATGGGGCGTTGCGGTATTTTCAAAGTCCGGGCCAAGCGCGTTTATGTATGCAACAGCCTCTTGAAACCTGCCGGTGATGAAGCAGGCGATAGGCCGCCGCATGCACAGTATTTCGCTGTTTTGCACCATGTCATCCGGCAGCCTTGAAAGCCATTGAAGGAGCATGTCCAGCTGCGCTGCGCGGAATGCCTCCTCGGTGGAATCCTCCACCAGTTTCAGCGCCACCAGACAGTTTCCCGACGCAAAGCCATACGCCACCGCCTCGCTGTCAAAGCCGCGGCTTTTCATGTGGAACGCGGCGGATGTGTACAGCGGCCCTTCCTCCTCACGCGATAAGCCGGCCCTGACCGAGCCAGCAAACAAGGCGTGATACCGGAACCATTCGCGTTTGTCATCCAGGGGGATCAGGAACAGGTTCCGGCGGCTTATCTCACGGAGCATTTCCCGACCGTCCCGGCACCCTGTTACCGCGTCGCAAAGGCTGCCGTCCAGACGCAAAAGCACGGATGTTTTCAATAAAAAAGAGCGAAGGTCTTCCGGCAGGGCGTTGAGCACTTCCTCCACCAGATAATCGATGATATAGGCATGTGTCCCCGAAATCTTTTCAATGTACGCTTTTGCCTCCTCCGGCGTTTGGCCCGCCAGCGCCAGCGCGTACAGCTTGATGCCTGCCGCCCACCCCTCCGTGCAATCCGCGATCCGGGCCGCCGAATCCCTAAGTATCGTCTGACCCAGCGCAGACTCCAATAAACGGGCCGTTTCCCCCGGGTCAAACAGCAGATCGCCCCCGCGCAGCTCCATCAACTCCTCCGCCAGGCGAAGCCGCGACAGGTTAAGGGGCGGGTCCTCCCGCGTTAAAACCGCAAGGTGCAGATTAGGGGGTTGGTGGGACAGCAAAAACTGCACAAGGCCGTGGACTTTTGGATGACGGATGACGTGATAGTCGTCCAGCACCAGCAAAAGCTTTTGGTCAAAGGCGGACGCGCCGCTTATAAGCATTGTCATCAGCGGCTCCGGCGCCTGGAATCCGGCATCCTGAAAAAGCGCTTCCAAGCCGTCTGGCAATATAACGCCCGCCTGCCTGAACGCGGCGCAAAGATAGAGCAAAAACCGGTGCGCATCATTGTCGCCCTCATCCAGGGAGAGCCATGCGGGCACGGCGGCCGAGGCCTTTAATAAATCCAGCATGAGGGTGGTCTTCCCATACCCGGCGGGCGCGCAGACAAGCGTTGCTCTTCGGCCCGAAAGAAAGCCTTCCAGCCATTTGGACTCCAGTGCATAGCGCCGCACGGAATGCGCCGGTAGGCGGGGAATGAACAGTTTTGTCATCAGCAGCGGCTGGGGCATAGGCGCCTCCCCATGAATACGGTTGGCTTTATTATAGCGAATGAGGGTGAAAAGCGCCACAGCGAATATGCAAAAATAGCGAAAAATGTGCGTTTGCCATCGCATGGCGCCACCGGTTGACAGAAGGAAATTTCTGACGTATGATGCAGCCAGTGGGAAGTTGAAGGAGGAGTTGCACATGGCAGATTACATTCTTGATATACTGCAATCCTTTGTGGACAAAAAGCTGGCGGCAGGTGTCAGCGCCCTTGTTACGGCGGAAGGCAAGGAGGAAATCTTCCGCTGCGCCGGCCTTTGTGACCTGCAAAGCCGCCGGCCCTTTGCGCGGGACGCGATTTTGCGCATGTATTCCACCACCAAGCCGCTAACGGCCACTGCGGTAATGACGCTGGTGGAGGAGGGCGTCTTTTCGCTGGATATGCCCATCTCCCGCTATCTTCCCGAATGGAAGGATGTCAAGGTGTGCGCCATCCGGAACGGCAAGCCTGTTTTGGAACCGGCGAAGCGGGAAATTACGCTGTTCGACCTGTTGACCATGACGTCGGGCATCCCCTACCCCTCCGATAAGCCAACGGATGATCCGGTGCTCAGGGAGGTCACCAGGCATTACAGCAAGGCGCTTCGGCATATCGCCGCTCAGGAGGCGCTTGGCCGGCGCATCGGCACCAGGGAGGTCATCCGCATGATGGCGGGGTGCCCCCTTTGCTTCCATCCCGGAGAGCGGTGGAAGTACGGCTTCAGCGCCGATGTGCTGGGCGCGCTGATCGTGGCGGCCACAGGCAAAGAGCTGGGCGTGTTTATGAAGGAGAGGATATTTACTCCCCTGCGGATGGCGGACACGGGGTTCCGCGTGCCCAAGGAAAAGCACGGAAGAATTGCGCCCACCTATGTGCCCGGGAAAAGCGGCCTTGTGCGCCGGCCCAAGAAGCGGGAGCTGGACATGATCGAGGAAGGCAGCTTTGAATCCGGCGGCGGCGGGCTGTTTTCCACGGTGGATGACTATACGCGCTTTGGCAGAATGCTGCTGAACCGCGGCGAGCTTGACGGCGTGCGCATTGTAAGGCCTGAATCCGTGGACATGATGACCAAAAACCAGCTGACCGCCGCACAGCGGGAAGGCTGCGTTTGGCCGGATGAGAAGGGGTACGGGTACGGATTTCAGATGCGGGTGATGATGGACCCGGAACAATCGGATATACATGAGAGCGTCGGCTCCTTTGGCTGGAACGGCCTGGCGGGCGTGTCCATGCGCATTGACCCTGTCCGCAGAACAACGCTGCTTTTCGGCGTACAGCGCATACCGCCCTCCCATGAGCTGTTCATACCCGCACTGACGGAGGCGGTGGAGAGGGAGCTTGGAATGTAATTCAATGGGTTCAAAAACATCGCAGGCGGTGCGCAAATCGCGCATCGCCTGCTTATTGTCCGATTGTGAAGCAAACGGGCTATGAAAGCAGGCCGCTTCTGTCCACATAGGCGGTGTGCAGCAGCTCGTGGGATTTGTGCCCGTTGGGTTCGCCCAAAAACTCCTTGTACAAAAGGTTCACAGCCGCATTTTCGTGGGACTTGCGCAGCGCCATGCTTTCATCCAGCCGGTATACGGCATCAAGGCGCGGCTCCATCTTGCGCCAGTTTTTCACAGGGTTGCCGCCGCCGCCGATGCAGCCGCCGGGGCAGGCCATGATCTCGATGAAGTGGTATTGCGCCTCCCCTGATTTTAGGAACTCCATCAGCTTGCGCGCGTTGCCAAGGCCGTGGGCTACCGCCACCTTTACAGTGATTTCCCCAAGATCGACGGCGGCTTCCTTGATGCCATCAAAGCCGCGCACCTGCGTAAACTCCACCTTCTCCAGCGCCTTCCCGGTAACGGTTTCATACACCGTGCGCAGTGCCGCCTCCATTACGCCGCCGGTGGCCCCGAATATTTCGCCCGCTCCGGTGCCCAGGCCAAAAGGCGCGTCAAAATCCGTGTCGGGAAGGGAGCGGAACTGGATACCCGCGCTGCGTATCATCCGCGCCAGCTCCTGCACGGTAATGACCACGTCCACGTCCATATACCCATCCCGCCCAAGCTCCGGCCGGCGGGCTTCGTATTTTTTGGCGGTGCAGGGCATTACCGAAACGCTCAGTATATCCTCCGGCTTTTTACCGATTCTGTCGGCATAGTAGGTTTTCAAGAGCGCGCCGAACATGGCCTGGGGCGACTTGCAGGTGGAGAGGTTTTGCAAAAATTCGGGATAGAACGTTTCGCAAAATTTTATCCAGCCTGGGCTGCAGGAGGTGATCATGGGCAGAACGCCGCCGTTTTTCAAACGGCCCAAAAGCTCTGTGCCCTCCTCCAGAATCGTCAGGTCAGCCGTGAAATCCGTGTCGAATACCTGATGGAAGCCTATCCGCTTCATGGCCGTTACCAGCCTGCCCGTGCTGATGCTGCCCGGCTCCTCCCCCAATGCCTCCGCCAGCGTGATGCGCACCGCCGGGGCCACCTGGGCCACCACCAGCTTGGTTTTGTCGGCGAAGGTGTGCCACACCCTTTGCGTATCGTCATGGATAGTCAGCGCCCCGGTGGGGCAGGCCTGCACGCACTGGCCGCAGTTGACGCACAGGCTTTCCGCCAGGGGGCGGCCGTAGGCCGGCTGGAAGTTTACCTCAAAGCCCCTGTTCACCTTGGACAATGCGTGTACTGTCTGTATCTCGCTGCAGGCGTATTCGCACCGGCCGCAGGCGATGCACTTGGCGGAATTGCGCAGGATGGAGGATGAGGATTCGTCCCGCTCCTGGGAACGGACAACAAAGGGATACCGGGGTATTTTTGTAAAGTGCATTTCTTCCGCTACCGCCTGCAGTTCGCAGGTGCCTGAGCGGTCGCAGTGCAGACAGTCCTGGGCGTGGCGGGCCAGGATCAGTTCAAGGATGTTGCGCCGTGCGCGGCGGACTTTCGGGGAATGGGTATGGATGACCATGTTGTTGCTTACGGGGTAGGAGCAGGCCGGGGCCAGAAGCTTGACACCCTCAATTTCCACCAGGCAGATGCGGCAGTTGGCTTTCACGTTCTGGTCCGGATGGTAGCACAGCGTTGGAATGTGAATATCCAGCTGCCTGGCCGCGTCCAGAATGGTTGCTCCCTCCCCGATTTCCACGGCAAGGCCGTCGATGGTTAAATGGATCATGCGCCACGCCCCCTTTGTATGGCTTTTAGGTATACATCCCGGAAGTTGTGCAGGCTGGTGATGACCGCTACC
Organism: Bacillota bacterium; assembly: GCA_023392755.1. Lineage (GTDB taxonomy): Bacteria > Bacillota > Clostridia > Christensenellales > Aristaeellaceae > JAEWAH01. The sequence continues at coordinate 1,246 of JAEWNM010000348.1, read as the reverse complement.
GATGAATTCTGCCCCAGGCCGCACAGGCACGCCACGTTCATGGTGGAGGCCAAATCCTCCAGCAGCGTCAAATCCTCCATTCGCCCCTGCCCTGAGTGGATGCGCCGCAATATTTCCAGGATGCGGATGTTGCCTTCCCGGCAGGGCGTACACTTGCCGCAGCTTTCCTCAATGAAAAAGGACATGATGTTTTCCACAATATCCAATATATCGCTGTAGTCGTCGATGACCATAATCGTGCCGGTGCCCAGTACCGATTCCGCCTGCTGGCAGCTGTCGATGTCCATGGGCAGGTCGATTTGTCCGGCGTTGATCAGGTTTCCGGATTGGCCGCCCAGCATGAAGCCCAGCAGGTCCTTGTTATCCTTCACGCCGCCATGGGCTTCAAATATGTCTTTGAGATTGGTGCCCATGGGATATTCGAATACACCCTTTTGCGCAATGTTGCCGCAAAGGGTGAATACCTTGGTGCCTGTGCAGTGGGGCGCGCCGATGCCGCTGAACCACTCCCCGCCCCTTTGCAGTATGACGGGCACATTGGCCAGCGTTTCCACATTGTTGACTGCGGTGGGCTTGCCATACAGGCCGGATGTGCCGGGGTAGGGCGGCTTGAAGCGCGGTTCGCCCCGGCGGCCCTCAATGGATTCGATGAGCGCCGTTTCCTCGCCGCAGACATAAGCACCGCCGCCGGACACAACTTTCACATCAAAATGGAAGGAGGAGCCCAGTATGTTTTTGCCCAGATACCCCATCCGCCGGGCGTTGCCGATGGCCTGCTCCAGTATGGGAAACAGGTAGGGATATTCGTAGCGCAGGTACAAAAAGCCCGTGTCCGCCCCTACGGTGTAGGCGGCAATGGCCATGCCCTCCAGCACGCTGTGGGGATCGCCGGAGAGTATTACACGGTCCTTGTTTGTGCCAGGCTCGCCCTCGTCCGCATTGCAGATCACATATTTTTGGTCCCCCTTGGCCGACATAACAAAATCCCACTTCTTCCACAGGGGAAAGCCTGCGCCGCCCCGGCCCCGGAGCCCCGCGCGCTTCATCTCCCCGATAATGTCGCCGGGAGACATGGTCAGCGCCATGCGAAGCGATTCATAGCCGCCGTTGGACCGGTAGTCCTCCACGCTGACGGGGTTGATCCTGCCCACGTTGCGCAGTACGATTCGCGTTTCCGTAAGCATTTACCTCACATCCCCTCTCTGATAATCCTCCATCAGGGTGGCGGCCCGGCCCGGCGTCAGGT
>JAEWNM010000317.1 GCA_023392755.1 Bacillota bacterium | reverse complement strand
CGTTAAAGGCCTTGGCCTTTTCCAAATCGCCGCTTTCCACATACAGATAGCCCAGCGTGTCAAAAATAATGCCGCTGGGATTGCGCTGATGCTGTTTTTCCATCAGCTCAATGGCGCGTGTAAGGTCGCCCAGCTTGTAGCAGGCCACCGCATAGTTCATAAAAAGCTGCTGGCGCTGGGCATCCGTGAGGCCGGGTGCCTTTTGTGCCTTTACCAAAAGCGCCTTTGCCTTTTCATACTCTCCGCCCCGCAGCAGCAGCACGGAATAGGCCAGCATGTTATGGGCGTTATTCAATCCGGCGGCCAAAGCCTCCTCATACAGCTTCTTCGCGCCCTCCACATCGCCCTTTGATTGCCTGGCAAGGGCCATACGGCCCTTGATATTTCCCATAAAGCTCATCGTATCCGCGCCTCCTTCTTAAGCGTGTAAGCCTGCGCCTTCTTCATAAGCCGCATATAACGGTATTGTAACGCATTTTGCGTCTCCTGCATAGCGCCTTTGGGCCGCAGCCCAGGCCCGGAAGCCATAAAAATCGCCGCTTTTGTAATTTCCAGCGCTTTTTTTACATCATGCCGCCGATGCTCATACAGCTTTGCCAGCTCAATGTAGGGTTCAAGCCCTCCCTCCCGGCCGGCAATCATCCTTTGATAGGCGCTTATGGCTTCGTCCAGCTCCTTTGCGCGGATATAGCTTCGCCCCAGCAGCAATTGCGCCTGCGCCTTCACGATACCCCCTGTGCAAAGGTGATAGCAATGCCTGGCAAGCGCCGTTTCCCCCTGCCTTTCCAGACTGCGGCCAACGCTGAAAATGTCTTCGAAAAAGCTCTGCTGCTCCGGCCTCTCGTACACGTCCAGCAGCCGGTACAAAAGCCTGGCCAGGGATACGATATCCTGCCGGTTGTGGTCAATCACATCCGAAAAGAGGGTAAAACAGCCCGTTTTCAGAAATTGAAAAAAACGCTCCGGCGCTTCGCTCCCCGGCAGGTCGTGCTCCCTGGGCGTATGAAATATCTCCTCCTCCAAGCGGCTTAGCCGGCAGCTTTTCAGGCGCATCTTCCACACCCGGCGGGCGGGATGCAGCAAATCGGCATGATGCAGCCTCTCCATGCTTTCCGTATCCATGCGGTTCATCAGCATCCGTGCCTGCAGCAAAGGCAGGTCGAAGGTTTTACCATTGAAAGTCACCACAAGGTCAAACCCGTCGCAAAGGGCCTGCAAAGCGGTGAGCATGAACCGCTCCTCAGGGTAATCCCGCATCAGCCACTGGTGCACCGTAAAGCCATCCCTTGAAAAATATCCGGCTCCCGTAAGAAAAGCCAAGGTTCCCACGCCGCCGGACAGGCCCGTGGTCTCCGTGTCCAGATAAAGAACGCGGTACGGGTCGATCACTTCCGGCATAGCCTGCCCCAGCACAAGCCCCAGCGTCCGGCCCGAAAAAGCCAAATCCTGCGGGATACCCGGCAGCTTGGCCCAGGGAAAGGTTTTTTCTTCATGATAGCATCCTGTGGCGGCCGTCACAGGCATTTGGGCATTTTGCGGCTTGGGCTTGTCCACCGCCTTCAATTTGTCCCGAAGGCTTATGGGCACGCTATCATCTCCTTCAAGAGGGCGATGGAGGCCCTTTTCCCCTCCGTGCCGATCTCCCCCACCGGCCCCGCGCAGGAAGGGCAGCCCTCCCTGCATTCGCATGCCGTAACAATTTCCAGCGCGTGATTGATTAGCAGGCTTTGCATGGTAAAGCACTTTTCCGCAAGCCCGATGCCGCCGGGGCTGTTGTCATACAAAAACAGCGTGGGCCGCTGGGTGAAAGGCCCCTTCACCTGGTAGATGACGCTGATGTCCCTGGGGGAGCACATCAAATACAGCGGGGCTACGATGCGCAAAAGGTTCGACACCCCCAGCATGCCGCTTTGAAGCTCGTCCTTGCCGTATTTGGCGGCGATGCTGTCGGGCAGCGTCCACCACATGGCGGTGGTGTGCATATCCGTTTCCGGCAGGCGCACTTGTCCAAAGCCCAGATTCTCCTGGGTGTCCAGCTTCATTTTCTTAAACATTTTTACAAGCGTGGTAACCTTCACTTCGCCCAGCGCCCGGTACAGGCCGTCGGGTTCGCCCATCTCCTGCGCAATATCCAGCAGGCTCAGGCTGATGTTCAGATCGGCGTCTGTGTAATAGTCCACATCCACCTGGCGGATAAAGGCCTTGCAGCCGTCAAAATCCAGCTTTTCCACCTGATACTGCTGGGCTTCATGCAGATAGATGGCATTCTCATGCAAAAGCATGGGCACTGTATAGCGGTCCATTTCCCCCACCACCCTGTGATGGGCGGGATTGGTGATATCCACAATGAGAAAGTTCTCCCCCGCCGCCGAGCGCAAGGAGATTTCGGAGGCCGGAAAATCCTCCGCCATCCAGTGGTAGCGGCCTTCCACATGCCTCAAAATGTTTTCCTCAGCAAGGTAATCCAGCAATTCCTGTGTGGATGCTACGCCGCCGAATGTTTCCCCGTCCTCAAAGGGCAGCTCGTAGGCGGCGCATTTGAAGTGGCTCAAAAGCACATACAAATTATCGGGGTTCAAAAGCGCGTGCTCCGGCGACTGGCTGAAAAAGTAATGGGGATGGGTCACAATGTACTGATCGATGGCGGCCGAGGAAGCGATCAAAACCATCACCGACGTGCCCTTGCGGCGGCCCGCCCGGCCTGCCTGCTGCCATGTGCTGGAAATCGTACCGGGATATCCGCACAGCACACAAGCCTCCAGCGCTCCGATGTCTATGCCCAGCTCCAGCGCATTGGTCGATACCACCGCATCAATGGCGCCCCTGCGCAGCCCGGCTTCTATATCCCGCCGTTCGCTGGGCAAATATCCGCCCCGGTATCCCCGTACCCGTCCGGCATGGCCCAGGGGATCGCGCACCATATCTTTCAAATGCCGCGTCAACACCTCCACGATCAGGCGGCTTTTTGCAAATACGATGGTTTGTATACCGTTGTGAAGCAGCGTTCCCGCAACGGCCTTTGTTTCCTGCACGGAGCCCTTGCGTATGCCCAGCTGCCTGTTCACCACCGGCGGGTTATAAAATATGAAGTGCCGCTCACCTGTAGGCGCGCCATTGTTGTCGATCATCTCCACAGGCCGGCCGGTCAGGGTTTCCGCCAGTTCCTTGGGGTTGGCAATGGTGGCGCTGCACAGTATGAAGGTGGGACGGCTGCCGTAGAATGCGCAAAGGCGCAGCAGCCGCCTTAGCACGTTGGCCAGGTTGCTGCCGAAAATGCCCCGATAGGCATGTATCTCGTCGATTACGATATAACGCAGGTTTTCAAACAGCTTTACCCATTTGGTATGCTGGGGCAATATGCCGCTGTGGAGCATATCCGGGTTGGTGACGACGATATGGCCGGCCTGGCGCACCGCCTTGCGGGCTGTTCCGGGGGTATCCCCGTCATATGTATACGTCTTGATATCCACATCAAGCGCCTCGATCAGGGAATACAACTCACTCACCTGGTCTTGGGACAGTGCCTTGGTCGGAAATAAATAGAGCGCCCTGGCATCAGGATTATGCAATATGGCCGACAGCACCGGCAGGTTATAGCACATGGTTTTGCCAGAGGCGGTGGGCGTCACCACCACCACGTCGCTGCCCTCGCCCGTAGCGGCAAGGCTGGCCGCCTGATGGGTATACAGGCGGTGTATGCCGCGCTCTTCCAGCACCTGCGGTATGCGCGGATCGATCCCTTCCGGAAAATCGCCATTCTGGGCAGGCCGGGCGGGAATCGTATGCCAGCAGGTCACATTATCCATAAAATATTCGTCCTGCTTAAAGCGGTCCAGCAGTTGTTCCAGATTCATCAGCGTGCCCCCATCAGTGCCTACAATTTTCTTTTCCATTATAGACCATGAAGGCATGCTTGTCCATGTGTTGGGTGCAAAAAGCAAACAAACATTCGATTTCTCCGCAACAAAGAAAGAGTGATTCTATCGTGAATATCAGATAATCAGATTCGCTTTTTCACATACCGAAACCCACGGTGGTTA
>JAEWNM010000282.1 GCA_023392755.1 Bacillota bacterium | reverse complement strand
ATGGATTTGGCGCTGCGCCTCCTCCCAGTCCCCTGCGGCCGCCGACTGCTCCAGGCGCCGGGCGATGGCTTCCATATCCTCCGCCAGCCGTTCCATGGGCTTATCCCCGGACGGCTGCCTCCAGGCCAGGAGCATTTCCTCCCCGCCCGGCTGCCACGCGGCCAGCGCGTCCCGCGCCCAGCCGTACGCCAGGGAGATTTTGTGCAGCCCCTGTACGCGGAAGCTGACGGCAGCGGCGATGTTCAGGTCGAAATTTTCCTTGAGGATATGCCTGCCGTTTTGCAATGCTTCCTCCAGCGCTTCCTGCCAGGCCTCATAGCCGGCGGGAAGGCACAAAAGCGCGTACGTGCAGCCGTTGAGCTCGATGAGCCTTACGTTGAAGCCGGCCAGCAGCTCGCCGAACACGTTGCGCAGAACAAAGCGCATCAGCCGGGCGTCATCCTCCCCGTCCCCCGGCAAAACGGCGCTGTCGGTGAACCCGTCGGCGCAAAAGCCGGCCACGGCGAAGTGGTCGCTGTCGTAGGCGATATCCAGGGCCAGCAACTGCTCCTCCACATCCTTGATGGAGCCGTAGGTTCCCCACATCAGCGATTCCAGCGCGTAATGCTCCATATTTTGATTCGAAAATTTCAGCCGCTGGCTGATGGTCAGCCTGCTGTTTTTCATGCTTTGCATCATTTCACGAAGGTATGCAAAGTCATCGCCGGCCTCGGCCTGGCCGCCCGCGGAAATGCCCTCCACAAAGCTGCGCAGCGCGTGGATGGGCCTGTACTGCCGTTTGGCCAGCGCAAAGGAAAGGAAAAAGCCGACAGCCAGTATCACCGTCACCAGCAAAACGCTCACCTGGCGGATGGTGGTAAGCCGCGTCCAATATACGCTTTCGGGAATGGAAACCACATACACGCAGCCCGTGTCGGCACTGCGGCTGTAGGAAACGCGCAGCTTGCCCTGGGGGCTCAAAACGCCGTGGGCATCGCCGCCCGCGGCATGAACGTCCACCGAATCGGTGAAGGATGCCTCCGGCTGCGTGGAGAAAAGCACACGCCCCTTTGTATCCAAAATGGTGAAGCCCATGCCCTGCTTTCCCTTCACCAGCTGCCGGTACTGGTTAAGCATGATCTCCTCCAGCGTGATGACAATGGTAACAGACGGTGTTTCACCCCGGAATATGGTGCGGACATAGGACAATGGGTTGTTAAGGGAGCCTGTTTCCCTGCGTACAAAGCCGTTTTCCCCACGGCTTACATAGGCCAGCCAGTCCTCATAGGACGCAAACTCGCCGGATAAGCGCCGCTGGTAGTAATCAGGCCCCGTCATGACGGTGTTGGCAATCACCTTCTGGCTGCGCGCAAAATACAGATAGCTGCTGCCAACGCCCGCGTTGGCGATTTGCAGGCTGGTCATCTCCTGTATCAGGGTGCGCAGCGTTTGGAAGGAGGTGATGTTGTGCAGGTACTTCATGGGGTCCTGTATGGAGGAAAAATACAGCACCTTGTCATCGACCATCAGGGTATCCCCTATGCGCATAACGGCATACAGCTGTCCGTCGGCCTGGCTTTTCAGCTGTTCGAGCATCAGGCGGTTGGATGTCTCCAACTCCTTCTCCACCGTGCCCAGCATATTGGTCATGAAGCCAACCAGCGCCGCGGCAGGCAGCACAAACACAAGAAGGAAGGACAGCAAAAATGTTCTGTATACCTTCTTGCGCATACGCCGGCGAAATTCCTGCATTTTTCATGCCTCCAGCCCGTCACATCACGCTATACAATATACCATAAGCAGGACGTGTATGCAAAGGCGGCAAGGTGCCGCAGGCGCTTTGACGGCGTCTGATTTGCGATTTTGCGCATCAGTTTCGAATCTGCACATCGCGGTTTTCATAAATCGGCAATCCCATTTGCGGTTTTGCGGTTGTAGGGCATGCTGTACCCCGATAAACTGAATTATCGGAACCCGCGAAAAGGGAACACAGCCCAAAGGCAACCACATAACAAGGAGGATGATTGTCCATGCGCAAAACCCTGTCCCTGCTGCTGGCCGCCGTCATGCTGCTATGCATGATGTCCTTCACACCGGCCCTGGCGGAAGAAGCACCCTTCGTCATCACCATGGTGGCCCCCTTCTTTGCAGACCAGCCCCCCGCCGGTACCGTAGGCGAGGAAGGCAACCCGGTTTTGGAAGCCGTGGAAAAACTGTGCAATGTGGACCTGCAGATCACCTATGCGCCCCAGGGCGACTTTGTACAAAAATACAATACCGTGATGGCCTCCACCGAGCAGCCCATGGTAATGGTCGTCACCAGCGGGCTTACAAAGAACTCCAAGTACCTGGAAGACTGCCAGTACGGCGTATTCTGGGACCTGACGGACTTCATCCCCCAGCGCCCGCTGTTCAAGGATGAGCTGACCACCCCCTATTGCCTGACGGTGACCGCCGTAGGCGGCCGCAACTACCTGTTCCCCATTCAGGTATCCAGCGCCCGGGTCGCCATGCTCTACAGGCAGGACTGGCTTGATAAGCTCGGCCTCTCCGTGCCCGCCACCGCCAAGGAATTTTACGAGATGGCCAAGGCCTTTACGGAAAAGGACCCGGACGGCAACGGCGAAAACGACACCTACGGCTTTGCCTACATCGACGACGCGGACAAGGAGCTGACCTACGCCGGATTCGACACCCTGGCCGTGGCCCTGGGCACGCCCAACCGCTGGGGCGCAAACGCCGAGGGCAAGGTTATGCCCTACTTCACCTTCCCCGAGTACATGGATACCCTGAACCTGTTCAAGGACATGTATGACAACAATTACATGAACAGCGACTTTGCGCTGATCAAGGGCAACGACAAGCACCTGCCCCTGGGCGAAGGCAAAGCCGGCGCCATGTTCACCACCGCCACCAACGGAAGGTACCCCGGCGGCAAGTACGACCAGCTGTTTTCCACCATTACCCCCACCGCCCAGATCGGCCGCAATTACCTGCTCACCGCGCCCAGCGGCAAGCAGGTGATCAACTCCACGCTGTCCGTGGGCGGCGTAGGCGGCTTCCTGATCCCCAAGGCTTCGGTAAAGGATGAAGCCACCGTTCAAAGGATACTGGATTTCTTTGAGAAGCTGCAATCCGCGCAAGAGGACGGCGGCTGCAAGCTGCTCACCGTAGGCGTGGAAAACCTCCACTACACCCAGGATGCCTCCGGCGTCATCACCATCACCCCCGAACAGCAGCAGCTGCGCGTGACCGACGGCTCCAACGAGGTGTTCATCTCCCTGGCGCCACGCCGCGTGGTGGCCCCCGATTTCGGCCAGGGCAGGACGCAGCTTGACCTGATCAACCTGGAAGCTGTCGCCAACGAGCCTTACGCGGTGCCCGATCTTAGCGTTGGCAAGCTCACCCCCGACCAGATGAGCCTGGAAGCCTCCATTGCCATAACCATATCTGACGCCCGCGTTCAATATATCATGGGCCAGATTGACGCGGCCGGCTTTGAAAAGGCCGTACAGGAATGGATGGAGCAGGGCGGCAACGACCTGATCGCCGCTGTAAACGCGCAGTAAACTGATTCAAGCCGGGATGGCATGGAGCCCTATGCATCCGCTTACGACTTCGTCGCAGGCGGTTGCATAGGGACGAGAAACCGGATTTTTGAATTTCCCGCGGGAAATTCAGGGCGAAATCCGGCTGCATGCCATCCCTTCTTTTTGAAAGGGTGTAGCATATGCTTCAAACCGCGGGGCCAAGGATAAGCGCCGGAACAAAGCTCTTCCGGCGGATGATGCGCTACAGATGGCTGTACATCATGCTGATCCCGACCCTGATCTATTACGTGCTGTTCAAGTTTCTGCCCATGCTGGGGCTGCGCATCGTATTTTTAAGGTACATACCCGCGCTGGAAGTGCAGGGTGTGGCCAGCCCGGCGGCCGAACCATGGTACAAGAATTTTGCCACATTTTTTTTAAGCAAGGATTTTTGGATGCTGCTGCGCAACACCATAACGCTGGCTGTATGGAATATTGTGCTGTTCTTCCCCATCCCCCTGATCCTATCGCTTCTGCTCAATGAAATCCGGCATTTCCCCTACAAGCGCACGCTGCAGTCGCTGGTATACCTGCCCCATTTTTTGAGTTGGGCGGTTATCGCGAGCCTGATGCTGCTGCTGCTGGGCCCGGCCCCCAGG
>JAEWNM010000278.1 GCA_023392755.1 Bacillota bacterium | reverse complement strand
TCGGGCACCACGCGCTTTCAGCCGGTATGTACTCAATGAACACCTTGCCCCGCGCATTCAGTTTCAGAAATACAAGCCCCTCGTCAAAACGGTCTTTAAGCCATGCCTTTTTCGACGAGACGCATGTATCGCCTTTTTTATCGGATATGGCACAGCAGATATGCTCATTTTCGATGTTGTCGCTATTGATTGTAATGAACTCCATCACCCATTCTCCTTCACAGTTCTATTTCATCGCACCGGTAAGGCTCACAAAAAGCATATGCCTTTGCGCCAGTATAGCACGCATAATAAGACACCTGCACGTCATATTTGGCGGCGAGCAAGAAATTTTTCCGAAATCTTGCCAATTGTCACCATATCTATACATATAAATGCATCTTCATGCTGGTATTCAAGAAAAATCTTGAAGCACAATGTGTTCTATGATAAGATGACGGTATCAAATTGTTTTACAATTGGATGATTGACGGGAGGTGATCCGCGTGGAAGGATTTCGCCGTATACGTGCTGAGCGTCTCTCCGATAAAGCTGTACAGCAGCTTGCGCAGCGAATCCGGGCCGGGGAACTGCCTGTTGGCGCCCGGCTGCCCAACGAAGCGGAACTGGCTGCGCAGCTGGGCGTCAGCCGCGGCATTCTGCGGGAGGCGCTGACCATACTTCAAATGCAGGGCTATATCAGCCGTGCCCCAAGGGAAGGCACTATCGTACGCAGTGCCTGCTGCAATGAAACGGGCAATTCCTTTGCCTCCCTTATGCATTCCGCCGACCACAAAAGCCTGATGGAATTTCGTGAAGCTGTGGAGTGCAGGGCTATACGCAGCGCCATACGCCTGGCTTCGCAAAAGGATATCGACAGCCTTTTTGAGCTTCTGGGCACCCCCTTGTCATCCTCCGAGCGCAGACCAGACTATTTTTTTCATTACCGCCTTGCGGAAATTTCGGGGAATCCGCTGTTTTGCGCTTTCATCGACCTGTACTATGATACCGTGCGGGAACAATGCATTACCCTGACCGATAACGAAAAAGCGCTGCAGCTCATGATACAGGAGCATGTGCGCATTGCGGAAGCCATACGCTGCAGGGATGCCAAGGCCGCTGTGGCTGCCATGCGCGGGCATTTGCATCGGGTGGAGAAAAATTCGGTCAATATCTGCTGATTGTACGCAAAAAAACCGCTCCGGCTTTTTCGGCCGAAGCGGCAGGCCGTTGACGATGTCAACGGCCTGACAGCCTGTTCAAAAACCCGCAAGACTAGGAGCCAAGTCTGCAAAAGAAGGAGCTTATGCGGTAATAAGTGACCGAATTTTGCAGGCGACGGCGACAACGTAAGCAAAAACACCGCTCATATAAGCAGTGTTTTTGCGGTTACGGGGTTTTTCAACAGGCTGACGCTCCGGCTTTTTCGGCCGAAGCGGTTATATTGAGTAGACCTTATTGCTTTGCCCCGCACTCCGGGCAGAATTTCGTTCCGGCCGGGATGTCCGCACCGCAGCCCACGCACTTGGGTGCAGCCTGGCTGGCACCGCATTCCTGACAAAACTTTGCCTGCGGCGCTATATCCGCCCCGCAGCGGACGCATGCGGTCTTGCCTGGCTGCGCGGCCGCAGCCTGGGGGGGCTGATGCAAGGACTGGGTTAAAATCTGTCCCATCATGGCCCCAGCTCCCATGCCAACGCCCATGCCGGCCATGGCTCCTCCGCCGGGGTTGTTGGCCGCTTCACGCATGGCTTCCGCCGCCTGATACTGTGTATAGCGGCCCATGTCGCCCAGCACGCCCATGGAGGTACGCCTGTCCATGGTTTTTTCCACTTCCTCGGGCAAGCTGATGTTTTCGATCACAAAGGATGTCAGCTCAAGCCCCATGGCCTGTGCCTTGGGCATGAGAGCAGTCATCGCAAGGGCGCCCAATTCCTCATAGTTAGCGGCAAGGTCAAGTGCGGGAATCTTGCTTTCCGCAATGGAATCGCTGAGGGAGGAGACCATGACACGCTTCAATTGCCCCTCCACACCGCTGACCGTAAACAGGCTGTTTGTTCCGAATACTTCCTTCAGGAATACCACGGGATCTTTCACCCGGAAGGAGTAGATACCAAAGGCACGAAGGCGGATCACGCCAAATTCCGAGTCACGCATCATAACCGGGTTGGCCGTACCCCACTTCAAATCTAGAAATTGTCGGGTGTTCACGAAAAACACATCGGCTTTGAAGGGCGAATTGAAACCGAATTTCCAGCTTTTCAGGGCGGTCATGATGGGCATGTTGGCGGTGGACAGCTGATGACGGCCGGGGCTGTATACATCGGCGATCTGCCCCTCGTTCATGAAGACGGCCATCTGGCTTTCCCTGACGGTGAGCTGCGCTCCCATCATGATTTCCTTGCCGTTCATGTCATACCGGTGCACCATCACATCTCTGGAATCGTCAATCCATTCGATAACGTCAATAAGCTGGCCCTTGATGATATTTTTGAAAAATCCCATACGCAACCTCCCATGGTCAAAAGCTTCAGTACTATGCTATGGCTGTGCCGCCAGTGCGGTGACATTTTTAAGAACGCGTATACTGTTTAGCCGGACTTCCAGCGTCAGGTATTCGCGAATCTGCGCGACAGCTTCCTGCACATGGTCTTCTACCGCGCCGGTGAGGGATTCCTCTCCCTCCACTTCCGCCGATCCTTCCAGGGGGCAGGCCAGCAGCCGCAGCAGCTGTGGCGATACCACCGCCACGCTGAAGCCCAGGCCGCCAGCTGTTGTGCCAAAGAAATTGCGAAGCGCCACTTCCAGGCGTTCGCTGCCGTAATGCCAGCGGCCCGCAAGATATTCGTCACCTTGCGGCAATTCCATATCCAGCAGAACACAGGGCTTGTCCACGTCAATACTGAAGCGCAGCAGCCGAATCTTCGAAAGGATATCCCTGCTGTCCGAAATGTTTCCGGACAGCAGGGCACGCATGAAATCGTTGCGGCACAGCTTCATCATATCGGCGATGCCATAGTCTTCATTGGCAAAATCGGCATGGGTACGGTTGAGCAGAACCCGCAGTTCATTTAAAATGGTTATCTGCTCCGCCGCATTTATGCCCAGCCGGAAGATTGGCAGGTCGGGATAGCTTTGCACAAGCTTTTGATAAAGCTCGTTTTCATCCTGTGCATTCAAGCGAAAAGCAATGGCATCCACATGATGCTTTTCCAGGCATGCAATGGCTTCCTGGGCGCCGGACGCAGTACGCGGCGCACGATAGCCCCTGCTTTCCCAATCGGTGATCTCGGAAAACATACCATGGATGTCGTGCTGATCGGTTGCCAGCAGCAGTTTATACATCAGCAATCCTCCATAAGCGGAAAAATAAGCGGGGATACGAAGTCATTATACCGTGAAAAGGCAGAAAAAACAATGATTTTAAGCAAATGTGGCAACAGCCTGCTCATCCTTTTGCTTTTCTTCCTGCTTGGCGGGGGGCAGCGCAATGTTTTCCTCCGCAGCCAGGTGCACAAGCATATCCAGCGCCTGCACTATTTGCTCCCTGCTGTGCTCGCTGATGACGCAAAAGCGGAGCCTTGCCTTGTTCCTGGGCACAGCCGGGAAAACGGCGGGCGGCACAAAGATGCCATGCTCGCGCATTTTATTGCTCAACAGGAAAGCGTCCTCATCCCTGCCAACAAGTATCGGGATGACAGCCGTTCCAAAGGCCAGGCATGTGTTCAGGTTCCTTGCCTTCGCTTCCTGCATAAAGACGTTGATATTTTCCTGCATGCGGGCCATGATGGCAGGCTCGTTGCGCAAAAGCCGTATGGAAGCCAGTGTGGCGGCCGCCAAAGGCGGTGAGATGCCTACGGAGAACACAAAGCCCGGAAGATTGTAGCGCAGGTAATTGATCAATGCCTTCGAGCCGGCCAGATATCCGCCGCAGGTGCCAAGTCCCTTGGAGAGCGTGCCCATCTTGATGTCGATATCGGTGCTGTTCAGGCCGAAGTATTCGTCCACGCCGCCGCCGGTCCGCCCGATGACGCATGCGCTGTGCGCCTCATCCACCATCAGGAAGCAGCCGTACTTCTTTTTCAGTGCTACAAAGGCGGGCACATCGGCGATATCGCCATCCATGGAGTATGCGCCTTCAATGATGATGAGCACCTTTTCAAACTTGTTCCTCTGCAGGCGCAAAATGGTTTCCAGTGCCGCAGAATCGTTGTGCGGGAAGGGCTTGCAAAGCGCGCGGCTCAGCCGGCAGCCCTGTTCAATGCTGTTGTGGGCCAGTGAATCATATACGATCAGGTCCTTGGGCCCGCAGAAGTTGCCCACGATGGTCACGTTGGTGGAGTGGCCGCCCACCAGTACGAGCGCGTCCTCGGCATGCTTCCAGTCGGCAATCTCCCGCTCCAGCTCCTGATACAGGCTCTTCTCCCCCGCCAGCAGGCGGCTGCCGCTGGCACTGGTGCCGTACTTGTCGATGGCCGCCTTGGCCGCTTCCATTACTTCCGGCCGTCCGGACATGCCCACATAGTTGTAGGAACCAAAATTCAGCACCTGCCTGCCATCCATCATGGATACGTCCCGCAGGGCCGACTCGTGGCATACAAAGTAAGGATTGGCGGCTCCATGGGAGAGCAATGCTTTTTGGCGCTCGTCAAACGCCTTGAATTCCGGGGTATCACAAAAGTCCGTTATAGGCGTAACAGGCTCAGAGGATAAAACCGCTTCCTGAAAGCCGTGCTGCTTTTCGTACAGCAGGCGGCTCAGGCTGTTGACCGTAGTGCAGCGGCCATACTCCTCCGGCTGGATCATTACGCCAAAGGCTTCTTCCACCTTGATGGATGTGCTCAATACCTGCAGGCTGTCCCCGCCCAGGTCGTCCAGGAAATGGGCGTCGTCCTTGATCTGCTTTTCAGACATCTCCAGAACATCAGCATAAATCTTGCGCACCGAATCCTGTATACGGCGCATTTCCAGATCAATGAGCTCCACCTTGGCCCCCGCTTTCAAGGCTGCGTAGCCGGGCATGGAGGAAATGGCCCGTATATCCAGCTCCTGGAACTTTTCGCCGTTTTCCACAATCATGCGGCGCAGCTCAACGCGCTTGACCTTGATACTGTTCACCAAGGGCAGTTTTTCATGTGCCACGAGCACCTTTCCCACCTGTTTGAGAACAGGCAGCTTGGCGTTGATATGGGCGATGCGGGTGGAGAGGCCTTTGACAAACACCTCATCCTCCGCTTTCTCCCCAAGATGCAGTACAAGCGTGATCTCCTGGTACAGCGGATTTTTCGGGTCTTTGGGCACGCCCAGCACGCACAGCTGTTCAATGCCTTCCAACAGTGCGTAAGCGTCTTCCACCTCATCGGGGTAAACATTTTCCCCAGATTCGTTGATGATGACGTCCTTGACGCGGCCCTCCACGTACATACGGCTGCCTTTTTCAAGGCGCACCACGTCGCCTGTATGAAACCAGCCGTCCTTGTCCAGCGCGGGCGGCAAAATTTTGCCGTCCACCAGCTGCCCCATATGCATGGAACGGCCTTTGATCAGCATCTCACCGCGGTTGCGCTGCTTCCCGTCGGGAATCACGTTGTAGGTGATATTTGAAAGCGGCATGCCAACAGAACCGGATACGCGCGTGCGCAGCTTTTTGCTGACTTCCACAGATGTGATGGCCGTTTCCGTCATGCCAAATCCGGATACCGTGTAATAGCCCAGTGCGCTCAATGTGCGCATATGCTCCTTGGGCGTGTGGCTGCCGCCCAGGATGATGCACTCCACATCACCGCCCAGCAGCTTGCCCAATACGGAGCGGAACAGCGCCTTGCGTGCGAATGTCTGCCCGAAGCGGGGCACCATATGCTGCAGGCCAAGGCTGGTACCCTTGAGCATGCGGTAAGCGATACGCTTGCCCCGCTTCTCCTTGGCCACCTTCTTTTCCAGCGCAACAGCCAGGTTGTTGGCCAGCAGAGGCACGGCCAGCAGCATCTGAATACGGAAACGGGTGGCCGTTTCAATAATTGTCTGCGGGGAGCGGTCCTTGAGAAAAACATTGGCGTATCCAAGAAAGCTTACCCACATCAGGCAGACCATGAAGCCAAATACATGATGGAACGGCAAAAAAGCCAGGGAACGGCGGTTGCCGTCGCCTACCACCTGGCGATTTGCTTTATATAGAAGCTCGCTGGAAAGCACCTGCTGCGAAATGGCGGGACCGTCATATACAAAAATGCGGCTGGTAGCGGTTGTGCCGCTGGTGCACAGCGCCACCTTGTCGGCAAAGACAGGCTTAAAATCCCTGGGCGCCTGCGGCGCGGCCTTCAGTTCTTCCAGTTGAACAAGCTGCACGCCTTTGGGCAGGCTGCGGGGTGTTTTGGTGATCAGCAGCACCGCCCCCGCCTGGCCCAGCATATGGTTCATGCGTTCCTCGGGAAGCGTAAAATCCAAAAGCACGGCGTTGTAGCCGGCCAGTATCAAGCCCCAGAATGCGGGAAACCACTCAGGACATGTATCCATGGCAATGGCTGCAAACTTTTCCTTGTGCCCGCCGCCAAAGCGCGCCATCAAACAGGCGGCGAAATTCTTCGCCTGCTGTTCATACTGAGCAAAGGTTATGGATACCTCTTTGTCGTCCTCCATGTACAGCGCGGCGGGAACATTGCCGTAGGAGCATGTCAGACGGAACAAATTGGAAAGGGTCATGTCATTGCGGAGCGCGTCACTGTGCTCCAGTATGATACTCCTTTTTTTCTTCATGCGCCGTTTCTCCTTTTCCTAGATAATAGTGCGTAAGAATGAATTGCATAATCCTGGCAGGAATGAATGAATGAAGAATGACTGCCAGGTGCTGATCAAATTTGGCCACCCGCTTGCGCAGGGGCATTCTTCGCCTTTGAAGAAGACAGGCTACCTTGTTTCCCAGTTTGTCAGGATCGCTGCCATTTTCCTCGTCATGGGCAATGGTGGCGATGCCGCGGCGGAAGCTGGTATCATAGGGAGAATCTGCGCTTACAGCTCCCGCCCAGCGGCGGTATGCCGACGAACCGCCCCTGTGGTCTCCCGGTTCCACCAGGCAGACCTGTATGCCAAAAGGAGCCGTTTCCATCGCAAGGCATTCGGTGTAGCCTTCAATGGCATGTTTGCTGGCGGTGTAAGCGCTTTGGAACGGTATGCCCAGCCGGCCAAGGACAGAAGAAAAATTGACAATCCTGCCGCTGCGCTGCTTTCGCATGAGCGGCAATACAGCCTGAACCATGGCCGCCGTTCCCAAAAAATTAGTACTCATTACGCTTTGATATTCACCCAGAGATGTTTCCTCGCAGGAACCCAGCACCAGAACGCCGGCACAATTGACCAGCGCATCCACCCTTGGAAAAATATGCAGTGCGTTTTGAGCAAAGTGACGGATGCTTTCCGCATCGGTAACGTCCAGTGGCAATCGATAGATGCCGTCATCCCCCGGCATTGAACAAGGCACGAAGGATCTGGCCCCTGCGATGATATTAAAGCCTGCTTTGTGCAGGGCAAAAGCGGTATGGAGGCCCAAACCGCTGGAAGCGCCGGTGACCCATACAACGCCTTTTCCTATGCTGCTCCCTCCTATCCTTCCAAACTCCATCAGACATACGGGAAAATTATACTTCACATTCTGTTCATATGCAAGTTTTATTCAATTCTTGCCGAAATTGCGCCAGAACACGGTATAATTCTTCATATTTTGCAACAAATGGTTGATAAAATGCAATTTGCTTGATATGGCCTGCCACACCTCTTTCTAGCTTGCTGCATATGGTGAAAACGAACGAGGGCGTTCCCATGGAATGGAAGCGCCTCTTTATTTGAGGTGAAACATATGTGCGGGATCGCGGGGGAAATCAGTTGGATCCGGGATGTCCGGGAGGACGGGGAAATCCTGTCCGCCATGCAGCGGGTGTTGGCCCGGCGCGGGCCCGATCAGGAGGGCATGTACGTAACAATGCAAGCCGGGCTTGTGCACACGCGGCTGGCGGTCATCGATCTGGAAAACGGCTGCCAGCCGATGCGCTTTGCACAGGGTGAGGAGGCATTTGTACTTGTATACAACGGGGAACTGTACAATACGGAAGAAATCAGGAAAGACCTTCTCGCGCAGGGCTATACCTTTATGGGACATTCCGACACGGAAGTGCTGCTCAAGTCCTTCATGGCCTGGGGAGAGGATTGCGTAAGCAGATTCAACGGCATCTTCGCCTTTGCCATATGGCGGGAAAAGGCTCAAACGCTCTTTGTCGCCAGGGACCGCATCGGCGTAAAACCATTTTTCTATTGCATGAGGGACGGCGTTTTCCTGTTTGCTTCAGAGCTGAAGGCTCTTTTGTGCCATCCCCTGGTTGAACCGAAGCTGGATGAAAACGGCATGGCCGAAATATTGCTGCTGGGGCCGGGCAGAACGCCGGGCTGCGGCGTTTTTAAGGATGTGCAGGAGCTGAAGGCGGGGCAGTGCGGGTATCTTGACAAGGAGCGGCTGCGCCTGCATACCTATTGGGCGTTGGTGGACAGGGCACATGACGACACTTTCCCCGAGACGGTGGAAAAAGTGCGGGAGCTGGTTACGGATGCCATCATAAGGCAGCTTGTATCGGATGTCCCCGTATGCACATTTCTTTCAGGCGGGCTTGATTCCAGTATCATTTCCGCTCTGGCCGACCGGCATTTTTCAAAGCAAGGCCGGCAGCTTCACACATTTTCCATCACCTTCAAAGACAATGAAAAGTATTTTCAGCCTGGAAAGTTCCAGCCCAACAGCGATGAAAGCTACATCCGCCTGATGAATGACGCGCTTTCCGCCGTGCACCACCATGTGGTGGT
This sequence comes from Bacillota bacterium, assembly GCA_023392755.1. GTDB lineage: Bacteria > Bacillota > Clostridia > Christensenellales > Aristaeellaceae > JAEWAH01. The sequence goes on along the minus strand of JAEWNM010000278.1, from coordinate 12,147 downwards.
AGACACGCCGGAGCTGACACAGGCACTGTTTGAAGCCGTTGACGCCAGGGACCTGCCGGGTATGGCGGATGTGGATGCTTCGCTTCTTCTGTTCTGCCGCGAAATCAAAAAGCAGGGCACCGTGGCCTTGTCCGGTGAATGCGCCGACGAGATTTTCGGCGGATATCCCTGGTATACCGATCCGCCCGTACGGGCCAAGGAAGGTTTCCCCTGGGCGCAGTCCACCGCCTACCGGGCTTCCTTTTTGCATGACGATTTTGCTGCCAATTTCCCTGTGGAGCGGTATGTACAGGCCCGATACGAAAAGACTTGCGCCCGCGCCTCCAAACTGCCCGGAACTTCCGCCGGGGAAGCGCGTATGAAGGAAATGATGAAGCTGAACCTGGATTGGTTCATGCAGGTACTGCTGGACCGTAAGGACAGGATGAGCATGTATTGCGGCTTGGAGGTGCGCGTACCCTTTTGCGATTACCGGATCGCGGAATATCTGTATTGCGTGCCCTGGGAGATGAAATATGAAAATGGCGTGGAAAAGAGCCTTTTGCGCAAGGCCATGGCGGATGTTCTGCCGCCGGAGGTGCTTTGGCGGAAAAAGAGCCCGTATCCCAAAACCCATCATCCCGCCTATACGGCTGCAGTGTCAAATCTGTTAAAGGAACTGCTCGCGCGCGGCAATGCGCCCGTGTTGCAATTGGTCAGGGAAGAAAGCCTGCAAAAACTGCTTGGCGACAGCCAGCCTTGGCCCTGGTACGGACAATTGATGACCGGCCCTCAAACCATTGCTTATTTCCTGCAGGTCAATTACTGGATGGAAAAATACAAGGTGCGTCTGGCATAGCTTTTGTGCAGCAAGGCGCGGGATATCCCCTGTATGCGGCCAGGCTTTTCAGGCAGCCGCATAAAATAATGTTATTGATAGTTCGTGCCATCACATCTTGATTTGATTGTAAACAATTGCTATACTATGACCATATACAGTGGAAGAATATATATATCCTTTTGTCATCTTTCGTCTATCCATCCGATACAAAGGAGCCATGCATGAAAAAGGGCGTTAAAACGATAGGTACGGCAGCCTTATGCCTGCTCATAGCGCTGACCGTTGTATCCTGCTCCGCTCCTGTACCGCAAGCGGAGGGAAGCAAAACGATACCCGTCGTTATATGGCATTATTACAACGGTGTGCAAAAGCAGCTTTTCGATCAGCTGATTTATACATTCAATGAAACGGTGGGTCAGGAGAAAAACATAGTGGTGGAGGCCGTCAACCAGGGTTCCATCATCGAGCTTGCCCAGAAAACGCAGGATGCCCTGGCGCGAAAGGTTGGTGCCCGGCAGGCACCGGACGTGTTTGCAGCCTATGCTGATACGGTCTATCAGGCACTAATGCAAAACATGGTGGCTGATATCGGCGTTTATCTCACCGATGCGGAAAAAACCGAATATGTGGACTGTTACCTTGAGGAAGGCGACCTGAACGGTGACGGCGGCCTGTATATCTTCCCTGTTGCCAAATCAACGGAAGTGCTGATCCTCAACAGTACGGATTGGCAGCCTTTTGCCGCCGCAACAGGCGCGCGTGAATCAGACCTTGCGACCTGGGAGGGCATTGGGCGGCTTGCGGAAGCATATTACCGCTGGACCGACAGCCAGACAAAAACGCCGGAGGACGGGAAAGCATTTTTCGGGCGGGATGCCATGGCCAATTATCTGCTGGTAGGATGCGCGCAATTGGGGAAGGAACTGTTCATCGTATCCGACGGCAGATGCTGTTCCATGAACGAGGATTTGGCGGTTATGCGCCGCTTGTGGGACAACTATTACGTTCCCTACATCAACGGTTATTTTGCCTCCTTTGGCAGGTTCCGCTCAGATGACGTAAAAACTGGCGACCTGATCGCTTTGGTAGGTTCCACCGCCAGCGCCGCTTTCTTCCCGAGTGAGGTTACGCTTGCAGACGGCAGCACCTACCCCATCGGGGCCAAGGTGTATCCAGCACCCAACTTTGAAGGGGCGGCGCCTTATGTGGTGCAGCAGGGCGCGGGGATGGCCGTTGTCAAATCCACCCCCCGCACGGAACAGGCGGCAGTCACATTTCTCAAATGGTTTACGGCGCGGGAGCAATATGAGGTATTTTCCGGCGCATCCGGTTATCTTCCCGTAAAGATATCATCGCCTGATGAAACGGTATGGAAAAGCGTGAAAGCCGATGAAAGCCACGTTGTCAAAGATGTGCTGCAAGTGGGACAGGCCATGACGCAAACGTATACGCTTTGCTCCGGAAAAACCTTCCAAGGCTGCGGCGAAGCAAGGGTTATCTTGGAAACAAGTTTGCAGGAAAAGGCCGCATCTGACAGGCGGCTGGTCATGAACCGCATCAGCGAAGGCTATACGCGGGAGGAAGCGGTGGCCCTTTTGAACACTACCGGAAATTTCTATCAATGGTATGCTTCCCTGATCCGGCAGTTGGAACTGGCTGCCGGTATACGCGCCGAAGAAAGCCACCCGCGGTTCATGGTGCGATAATGGAGGAAGCGGCATGAAAAAATCATGGCCCAAGCGGCCCGAAACACTTTTCCGAAAGCTCCTTCTACAATTCATTCTATCCGTGCTGCTGCAAACAATCCTGTTTGCCGTTGTGTTTTGGGCAAGCGGAATTTTGCCGCGCATGGAGGAGAACGCGTATAGCCTGCTATCCCAACGTACCAAAAGCCACGCCGATGCGCTGATGAACGCCATGACACAGCGCTGGTCCAGGCTGGATTCGGCGAAAAACCGCATAATCAATGACGTTGAAAACATGCTTGCCGAAAAAAATGCCACCTGGGCGGATATGCATGCGGATGCAGCCTTGAATGAGCAATTGGTTGCCGCCTTGGCGCCCGCCCTGATAACCACGCTTAGGAATAACGGCGTCACCGGCGCGTTTGTGGTGCTGGACGGGGCCGGTGTGCCCAATTCTACAGCCCAGGAGGTGCGCGCCGGCCTTTATATAAGGGACCTGGACCCAAATACCGACGATTCCTATTCCTTCACGGGCTCCGATCTGCTGATGGAGCGGGGCCTCTCCTCCATTTCCAAATCCCTGAACATTTCTTTGGATAGCTATTGGAGCGCCGGGTTCCGCTTTTCCAACGATGGTTCCCTGCCAAGTGAACAGTTTTTCTTCCGGCCATTCAGGGCCGCTTTGGAAAACAATACGCAGGATGACGCCGCACTCGGCTATTGGAGCCCGCTATTCTCCCTGAGCGGCAGCGACGGAAACGTTATTGCATACTCCTTGCCCTTAATCGCCTCCGACGGCGCCGTTTTCGGTGTGATCGGGATAGACCTGACGGAGACGTGCCTGTTATCCATGCTGGGCTATAACGAGCTGTGGGAGGACAAATTGGGCTCGTACTGCCTTGCCGTTACCGAGGACGGCGGGCAAAGCTACCGTCCGTTGCTTGTGAGCGGCATCAGCTACCGCCGTTTCTTCAGCCAGGATAGCTTGCTGTTTGACGGCGGTGACGTTTCCACCCCGGTGGTCCGCCTGATGGATGGCAACAGACACAGTGCCATGCTGGCCAGCGTGGAAAAGCTGCACCTGTACAATGTAAACACGCCTTTTGCAGGCCAACAGTGGGTGCTGATGGGTATGGTGGAAGAAAGCGCGCTTTTGTCATTCTCATCCCAGGTCATGCGCATGATCGGCCTTGCGCTGCTCCTTGCGTTGTTGTTGGGCCTTGCAGGGTCTGCCGTATCCAGCCGTCTTATCACAAAGCCCATCATTCTGCTGGCTTCGGAACTTAAAAACAGCAATCCGGAAAAAGCCGTCAGCCTTCAAAAGCTGAACATATCGGAAATAGACCAGCTGACCGAATCCATTGAAGAACTGTCCAGTGCCGTGGCGGAATCGGCGTCAAAGATACAAAAAATTATTGCCATGACAGGCGCACGCATCGGCGTATTTGAGCATGCCAGCGACGCACGATCCGTATTCTTAAGCCGCAGTCTGTTTCAGCTGATGGGCTGGCCGCCCTGTGAAGGCGACTTTGGCTATCTGGACGCTCAAACATTCAGGCAGAGGATGGAGCAGCTGGAACATGCCCGGGAACCCGGCGAGAAAGATATCTACCGTATGACCCAGGATCAGACGGAGTGGTGGATACAGGTTCATACGGTGTATGAAGGAGAGCAGGTGCTTGGCACCGTTATGGATGTAACGCGGGAAATGCAGGAAAAACAGCAGCTTGCCTACGAACGGGATTACGATGTGCTTACCAGCCTGTTCAACCGCCGCGGGTTTGTGGAGCATGGCGGCAGGCTGCTGCTTGATCCCACGGAGACAAAGGTCTGCGCCCTGGTCATGTGGGATATGGACAATTTGAAATACATCAACGATACGTACGGGCACAAAACGGGAGACGAGTATATACAGGCGTTTGCCCAATGCCTGCGCAGCGGCAGGCATGGCAGTGTGATGGCCGCGAGGCGCTCCGGCGACGAGTTTTATGCCCTGGTATACGGACATGAAAACAGGGAAACGGCCATGGATGCCGTTCTTGATATCTGTCAGGATATTGCGAAAACGACGGTCATCCTTCCCAGCGGTATCCCTTACAGGCTAAGGGCCTCCTGCGGGGTGGCCTGGTACCCTTACGATGCCACCATATTGGAGGACCTGATCCGGTACGCCGATTTTGCCATGTACCAGGCAAAGCATACCCGCAAGGGTGAGCTACAGGAGTTCGACCGGCTTTCCTATGAGGGCAACGAAGTGCTTTTGAGCGGGCAGGAGGCACTGAACAACCTGATTGAACAGGCGCTGATCGATTATGCCATGCAGCCGATCCTGAGTGTAAAAACCGGGCTGGTATTCGGCTACGAAATGCTGATGCGCCCCCGCGGCAGCGATTTTACCGGCCCGCGGGATGTGCTCCGCCTTGCCCGCTCCCACGCCCAGCTATGCCGCGTGGAGAGGCTCACATGGTTTGGTGCCATGCAGACTTTTGTCAATTGTCTTCAAATCGGCAGTATACCATCGGACAGCCGGGTGTTTATACACTCCATTCCGAGCTGCAGCATGAATACAAATGATTTGGGTTCATTTGAAATGCAGTTTCACCCCTATTTGAAGCAGGTGGTACTGGAAATCGCCCAGGGCGACCCCTCCAGCGAAGGCTTCCTTCGGGACAAGCTGATGCTTGCAGACCGCTGGAGGGCCATGGTCGCCATTGATGATTTTGGCAGCAATGACACGGGTGATGTTATGCTTGCCACCTTGTCCCCCCATCTGGTGAAAATCGGCATGTCCGTCATCCGGAGCATTGATACGGACAGGGAGAGGCAGCAAATGCTCTGCGGAATCATTGGCGTATGCCATGACCGAAATGTCCAGGTGATTGCCGAGGGTGTGGAAACGCGGGAAGAAATGGAAACATTGGTTGCCTGCGGCGTGGATTATCTGCAGGGCTATTATATTTCCATGCCCAGCATGCCTCCCCTGATGCCCAGCCGGGAGGTTATTGGGCAGGTGATGGATGCCTTGCAGAAGATTCCGCTGTAATGGTCAAGTGAGCGGGGCCGATATGAAGATATCTTATACGCAAGTTGGTATATGCGGGCTTTCATGCAGGTTATGCCCCAGCTTCAATACGGAAGCGGCCAGCCGGTGCCAGGGCTGCAAGAGCCCTGACAGGATGGCGCTGGGCTGCCCCTTTATCACCTGCGCCGTCAAAAAAAAAGAGCTGGAATTTTGCTGGGACTGCAAGGAAAGCGGAACCTGCCCCAAATGGCTTGCGCACCGGGAGAGCGGCAAGCACAAAGACAGCTTCAAATGCTATCAAACCCTGGAGACGGATATTGCTTTCATCCAAACAAACGGTATCGACGCTTTTGAGAAAACGCAGCAGGAAAAGGCGGTATTGCTGAGCGAAATGCTGCATGAATTTGGCGACGGGCGCTCCAAAAGCTATTATTGCATAGCAGTTACCGTATTGGATACCCAGGCGCTTTCCACGGCGCTTTCAAGAGCCAGGGAGGAGTCCGCCGGTTTGGACGCAAAAGCAAAGGCAAAGGTGCTCCACAACATACTCGACGAAATAGCCGCACAGAAGAAGCTTGTTTTGAAGCTGCGCAGGTAACGGCATATTCATGGGACAATCGCCAATGCAAAAGAGGCTGCCGTGCCGGCAAATTTCTCCGGCAGTGCAGCCCCTTTCGTCGGGCGCATTTACCCCAAATCCAGTTCCCACGCCTCATTCAGCTTGGGCACATCCTGCACCAGGCGGCGCGTATATTCATGCTTGGCCGCCAGTATGACATCCTCCGCGCTCCCATGCTCCACCATCTGTCCATGCTCCATAATGTACAGCGTATCGCTTACATAATAGGCAAGGCCCAGGTCGTGGGTAATGAAGAGTATGGTCATGCCCTCCTCGTCCCGCAGCTTCATAAGCATATCCAAGATGGTGGAACGGGAACAAGCGTCAATCATGGAGGTGGGTTCGTCGGCTATGAGCACCCTGGGATGCATCATAAAAATCCTGGCAATCATCAGCCGCTGCATCTGCCCGCCGGACAGTTCAAAGGGATATTTGTTGAACAGCTCCTCAAACTTCAGGTTGACAAAGCTGCACGCTTCCCGCATTTTGTCCCGCTTTTCATTCTGATGCAGCTTCCCAAGCCCTTGCAATGCCAGACAGTCGTCCAGTATCTTTTCCACCCGAAAAAATTGGTTAAAGGTGGAAAACGGATCCTGAAACACCGCCTGTATGTTTTGCCAGTAGGCCCGGCGCTTTGTGTAGGTACGCAAATCCCTGGGGGCATCCTTATACAGCACCTGTCCGCTTGTTTCGGACAAAAGCCCCAGCAGAATCTTGGCCAGCGTTGTCTTTCCGCTTCCCGATTCCCCCACAATGGATAAAATCTCACCCTGATGAAGCATGAAATCCACATCCTTCACCGCGTGGACCTTTTTTTTGCCTGTTCCAAAAACCTTATTCACACCTCGGGTTTCCAGCAGCAAATCGCCATACCGCTGTTTGGTTTCAGCCACGGCGCGTTTCCCCCTTTCCGCTTTGCTTGGCGTGCATGGTTCTCAGCTCCGCCTCCGTAAAACGGCAACGGTGATAACGGCCATTCCCAAATTTGCTGACACCGATTCGGTTTTGCCTGCATGTATCGTCAGCGTATATGCACCGCTCGGCAAAGCGGCATCCCGGCGGCACTTTTTTCAGGTTGGGCGGCGCGCCGGGAATGGCGGAAAGCTTATGCGTCCGCATCCCTTCCTCCGGCACGATAATGGAGCCCATCAAAGCATGGGAATAGGGATGAACGGGATCAAAGATCACTTCTTCACCTGTGCCTTTTTCCACCAGCTCCCCGGCGTACATTACCACGATATCATCGGCCACATGGCGCAAAAGCGGCAGCTCATGGGTGATGAATATCATTGACTTGACAAAACCGTCCTTGAGCATTTTTTTGAGCATGGAAATAACAACCTTCTGGCTGGATACATCCAGCGCGGAAGACGGTTCGTCGGCTATGAGCACCTTTGGATTTAACAGCGTGGAAATGGCAATGACCGTGCGCTGCTTCATGCCCCCTGAAAGCTCGTTGGGATAGGCGTTGAGCACCCGCTCCGGCAGGTTCAAAAAGGTGAACTTGTTCTTTGCAAGATTCAGCATTTGTTCATGGCTCATGTCGGGGCGGTGCTCCTTCAATACATCCACCACAAACTTGGAAATCTTGCGGGTGGGGTTCAGCGCATTCATGGCCGCCTGAGGAATGTATGCGATCTCCGTGCCCAGATAGCGTCGGCGCAGCTCCTCATAAGGCAGTTTCATAATATCGGTGCCGCTTAACTCAATGCTGCCGCCGCCAAAGTGCAAGGGCGGAAAGTAATACCCCATCAAGCTTAAAGCCAAGGTAGACTTGCCGCAGCCGGATTCGCCGGCTATGCCCAGCACTCGCCCTTCCTTCAATTCCAGGCTGACGCCGTCCACGGCATACACATTTTCCTTCAGGCGCGTTTTGTAAAACGTACGCAGGTCCCGCACATTCAAAATCTGTTCAGCCATGGAATCAACTCCTAATCTTGGGATTGAACACCTCATCCATCCCGCTGTTCATCATATACAGGGAGAAGGTGACCAGCGCGATGGTGACCGCCACCGGCACAAACTGCCACCAGCGTGCGGAGCGCACCGCCTCAAACTGCATTGCCCAGTTGAGCAGCTTGCCCAGGGAAATGCTGCTGGGATCGCCAAGGCCCAGGAGCGACAGCGTGGCTTCGGACATAATTCCCGACGCCATCTGCAGTATGAAAGCCATTACGACATAGCTGGCAATATAGGGCAGAATTTCGGTTACGATGATGCGTGCGGTGGAATAGCCCGTGATCCTTGCCATGTTTACATGATCGCGGTTTCTAAGCGACGTGGTCTGTGCGCGTACAGCCCTTGCTGTCCATGGCCAGCTTGTTACGCCTATGATGATACCCGTCATCCAGGTGGGCGTGGAGCCCAGCGCCACCGACAAAAGGATCAGGATGACGAAGGAGGGGATGACAATGAACATATTGGTAACGGTGGTCAATGTGTTATCCGTCGTTCCGCCGATGAACCCGGCACACAGGCCGATGATCAGGCCGATCAATGTAGCGATGATCCCGGCCTCCAGCCCGACAAACAGCGATGTGCGTGCGCCATACGCCAGCTTGAGCAGCATGTCCGTGGCAAAGTTGTCGGTACCCAGCGGAAATTCCCGGGTTGGCGGCTGGTCCTTTTCCCGCTTGATTGTCTTTTTGATTTCCTTGGCCGCCTTTAGCGCCGCTTTTTCATCGCCTTCCGCTATCTTGTCAAGCGTTGCCCCAACAGTCTTTGAAAGCTCCTCATCGCCGGTGCCGGACAGCTTTACGGCTTCCGCCTCGGCCAGAGCCAAATCCCCCGCCTCCAGCGCTTCACGCACAGGCGCCATGGTCACATAATTGGGGTTGTTGAACCGGTTTTCCTTTGGATCGTTGGTGTTTATCATTGGATAAAAAATGGCGAATGCCAGCACAAACAGTACCACCGCGAAGCCAAAGAGAAAGCGCCCGGATTTAAGCAGTATCCGAAATATGTGCTTCATATATCAATCCTCCACTTGCGCGGCCCTGACGCGCGGATCAAGGAAGCCATAGATGATCTCGATGATGAAATTGGCGACAAGAACCGTCAGCGTCACCAACAAGGTACAGCCCGAGATCAGCGGATAGTCGACTGTCCGGATGGCGGTAAACATCCACGTTCCTATCCCCGGATAGCTGAACACCAGCTCGGTGATCAACGCACCCGTGACCATGGTTCCCAGTGAAAGCGCAAGGCCTGTCACCTGCGGAAGCACTGCATTGCGGAATACATAGCCCGTGACCTTCTTGTCACGGATGCCCAAAAGCTTCGCGTACAGCACATAGTCCGCGTTAAGCTCGTACAGCGACATGGAGCGCATGCCGATGGCCTGCCCGCCGATCATGACCAGCACCAGGCTTAGCCACGGAAGCGTCCAGTGCTCAATCAGCGAAGCAAAAAATCTCCAGCTAAAGCTTGGAATCATCCCTTGTCCGTAAGCCCCGTTAATGGGGAACCATTTTAAGTTGACAGCAAACAGATAGAGCAGCATCAGTGAGAATATAAACATGGGGATGGAGCTTAAAAACAGGGAAACCGGAAAAGTAGTCTTGTCAAACACGCCCCGCTTGTACGCAGCCAGCGCACCCAGCAGGTTGCCCAAAATCCACCCCACGATAATGGCCGGCAGCTGTAGGCCCACCGTGTAGGGGATGGCCGAAGCCAGTATGTCCGCTACCGGCCTGTTTAGGTTGCGTATGGATTTCCCAAGGTCGCCTTGAAACAGCTTGCCTATGTAAATGAAAAATTGCTCTACAAGCGGCTTATCCAAGCCAAAGTCACGCATATAGGATTCATAGATATCGCGCATCCGATCGGTATCCGTCATGCCTTGGGTTACCTGCCCGACAATGGACTGTACAGGATTGCCGGGTATCAGCCGCGGCAGGAAGAAATTCATCATCAGCGCGACAACCAGCGTCAGCAGATACCAGAAGAATTTTTTCATCAAAAACTTCTTCAAAGTGCCCCTCACCCCAATCTGCCATATATTACAAAGATTCGCACGTATAAAAAACAACGGGCCTTCGCACCGGAACTTTCTATGCCGTTGATATTGGAATTGGGCGCCGGAAGGGCAAACCTCCCGACGCCCGATGCCTTATGCTTTGCTTTTGTACACAGGGGATACGGCTATTCGACGTTCACCAGGTTGTACAGAGCGCGGATACCGGCGCCGGCAACGCAGACCTGGGGCGGGATATTGCTGCCGTCGTCAAGCTTCGGGAAGCCGGTCCACACATGCTCTGATGTGGTATGGAAGAGCCACGGGCGATACATGAGGGGTACGCTGGGCAGGTCGGCAAGATAGAGTTCTTCAATCTCGGTATAATACGTCTTGATCTTGGCTTCGTCGCTCTCGCCTGCGATCAGGTCAAGTAGCTCATCAATGCGGGGATTGGAGTAGCGGCCCTGGTTCCAGCCGGCAAATTCACCAATACCGGGCCGGTCTTTGGAATAGAGCACGTTGCGGATGCCGGTCCAGGGAGCACCGGGGTTCGGGTCGCCATGGGGGGACTGCATGATCATGTCGAAGGTCCCGTAGAACCGGTCATTGTCATACACGGTGGATTCGGGGAAGTAGGTGATCAGGTTGAGGCCGATGGCCTGGCCGGCCTGGGCAACGATCTCCAAAGAGGCGTTCCAGTCGGACCATCCGTAGGGGCACTCGACCTTCCACTCGATCTTGGAGCCGTCGGGCATCTCGCGCAGGCCGTCGCCGTCCGCATCTTTGAAGCCGGCTTCTTCCAGCAGCGCCTTGGCCGCTTCGCGGTTCTCGTCGATGTCGGTGGGATCCCAGCGAAGTTCGTCAATCTTTTCGGAGGGATTGAGGTACTTCTCGTGATACTTCTTGAGCATGATGGACGGCACCAGGGTATCGGACATGCCGCACATGGCGTCTTCCGCAATGGCCTCAAAGTCGGTGGCCAGCGCGATGGCGCGGCGGATAACGGGGTTATCCAGGCCCGGCTTGGTTACGTTGAACACAAGGGAGGGCATGGAGCCGGCCAAGTAGTAGGGGTTCTCCGGCAGATACGTGGAGATGAGGGGGTCCTTCTCCCACATTTCCCACACGTTGGCAATGAACTGCTGGGACATATCCAGCATGCCTTCCTGCATGGCAAGGTTGCCGGCGGCATTGTCCTTGAAAATCTGATGGGCAATGTATTTGGGCGCGGGCAGCTTGCCGAACATGGAGGCATCCTGGCCCCAGTAGCTGTCATCGCGGGCTACAATGATGTTGGTGTTGTCATAATAGAAGGGCTTGTAGGGGCCGGAGGCTACCACGCCGTCCAGGTCGGTGTAGGCGCGAAGCTTGGCGATATCCTCGCCGCTTTCCTTTTCGCGGGCTTCCCACACATGCTTGGGCAGAATGTACACGGTGGCCAGGGAAGCGGGCACCTGAATGCGGTCATAGGGCTCGGCCTTCAAGGTGAACTGAACCTTGTTGCCTTCAATGGCCTCCACCTTCTCCAGGTAGGTCCAGTTGTTGGACCAGTTCACAGGATATTTGTTGGCAAAGTTGTAGGTGTAGGCAACGTCTTCCGCTGTGAGCGGCGTTCCGTCGTTCCATTTGGCGGCATCCTTCACTTTAACCGTGAAGTTGAGTTTGTCCACCCATTCAATGGCGCCGTCGGCCAGCAGGGGCTCGCCTTCGCCGGTGAGATGGTTGTACATGTACAGGAACTCAAACATGACGACACGCTGCCCGTTGTTGGGGAAGGAGGGATTGCCGGTTACAGGGTTAAAGTTTTCGGGAGCGCCCCAGGCAAGGCCGTTGATGTACAAGGTTTCCTTGCGGGGAACTTCGAGGGTTCCTCCCGCGTACGCAACCGATGAGAGAATCATCAGCAGCGCCAGCGTCAGGGTGAACAGTTTGGCCAGTTTCTTCATGTTATGCCTCCTTACGTTTTTCCTATTTTACAGGCATATGCCTGCTAGGACCAAATCCGGAATTCCGCATACAACAAATAAGCTGTTCTCCAGCAAA
>JAEWNM010000202.1 GCA_023392755.1 Bacillota bacterium | reverse complement strand
CTTTGCAAAAAGGAAGCGCATTTGGCGCGGCCGCCTATACAAACCAGTCGATGAAAAGCCCGGTGATCAGCGAAAAAAGCAGGACATACAAAAGGTACAGCAAAAACCGCTTCGCCCCCAGCACAATTTTCACCGCGCCAAGATTGGTGATCTTCGTGGCCGGGCCGGTGAGCATGAAGGCGGCGGCCGCGCCCAGGCTCATGCCGCCCAAAAGCCACTGCTGCAAAAGCGGTATTGTGCCGCCGCCGCAAACGTACAGCGGCACGCCGACGGTGGCGGCCAGAAGCACGCCAAACCCCCGCTGGCTGCCGAACAGGCCGGCAAACGCCTCCTTGGGCACGTAGCGCTGATAAACGGCCGACAAAAGCACGCCCAGGAAAAAGTAAACGCCCGTGGCCTTCAGGTTGCGGCCGATGTTTTTCACAAGCCGCCAAAGCGGGTTTGCATGGGTGTCGCGGCTTGACGCTTGCATAAATCCCGCAAAGTTAAAGAAGGGCTTGTCCCTGTAAAAGAAATGCACGCACAGCCCCGCCAGAATGCCGCACAAAAGGCACGACGCAAAGCGCACAGCCAGCGCCTTTGCGCCCAGGACCGCGCTGTAAAAAAGGAGCTGGGGGTTTAGAAGCATGGAGCTCATCATAAACGAGGCCAGCCAGTCGTGCCGCATGCCCCTTTGGGAAAATGAAGCCGCCAGGGGGATGGTGCCGTACATGCACAGCGGCGACGCGATGCCAATCAGGCTGGCCGGGATCACGCCGAGCAGCCCCAGCCGCTTTCCCCCAAGCGAAAGAAAGAGCGCCTCCAAGCGCCCCCTTCCGAACACGGAGACAAAGGAGCCCAGCAGGATGCCCAGCGCCCAGTAGGGAAAAATCTGCTCCAGCTGAATGAGGAAATAGTACCAAAGGTAAATGCCTTCCCGCCGGAGGACATCAATCATCGATGCTCACCAGCGTATAGGCGCGGCTGCCAAGGCCGATCTGCTCGGCGTAATCCAGCGTATGCACGCCGTTGCGGCTTTCAATGCGCTGTATGACCGACGCGCCGTCCTGCGCGGCGTAAATCAGGTCCACGCATGCCTTGTCCAGAGCCACGGGGTCCAGGGAGGCCAGTATGCCGATATCGTGCATATCGGGCTTTTTGGGGTTCGAATTGCAGTCGCAGTCGATGGAGATGTTGTTCATCACGCTGATATAGATGATGCTGCCCTCCAGCCTGTCGGCCACGGCCTTGGCGGCCTCCGCCATGGACTCCAGAAAATCGTCCTGCACGCCGCCCCACATGCTGGCGGAGCTCCTGCCCGCGGTGTGGATCAGGCATTTGCCGCCCCTGGACGCGATGCCCACGGACATGTTCTTGATCGCGCCGCCGAAGCCGCCCATCTCATGGCCCTTGAAGTGGGAGAGGATCACATAAAAGTCGTAATTTTCAAAGTGGCTGCCCACCATGTCTTCCTTCAAATGGGTGCCGCCCTCAACGGGCAGGCCGATTTCGCCGTCGGCATCGAGTATGTCCACCGGGGCCACGTCGGTAAAGCCGTGGTCCTTGGCCGCCTGCAAGTGCACAAGGGTGCTGGCGCGCCGCCCGCCATAGGCCGTATTGCTGTCCACAAAGGTGCCGTCAAGGGAAACGACAAAATCCTTCACCAGGGCCGGCGACAGAAAATATTCGCCGCCCGGCTCGCCCATGTGCAGCTTGATGGCTACCCTGCCGGCGGCTTCGCGGCCCAGCGCCTGATACGCCGCCATAAGCCCCGCAGGGCTTATATCCTTTGTCATGTACACCTCGGGGACGCCGGCCTCCGCCAGGGCTGCCGGCCCGGCAAGAAAGACGGCAAGGAACGCGATAAGCAGCATCGCGGCGCGCATTACAATGTGCGGGCGGGATAAGCGCATGGAAGACTGATTCATTTGTACTAATCCTTTCTATTCAATTTTCGCATGTAAGTTTTTGTTAATGATACCACATGATGCATATCGCGCGCAAGCGGTTTTCATGCCGCCTGGACAAACACATTTACACCCCGGTTTCTGCATTTGATGTTCAAATCTAAAATATTTCACATTGCATGAATTTTTTCCACTCACTGGCCAACAAAGCATGGAATGCCACCCGGATTTGAGCAAAAGCAACAGTTTTTATCCCCACAAAGATATTAAAAATATCCACTAATCAAAAGTATTTACATTTGACGAACGCAATACAACGCCACTATACTCAATGCAACAGACGAGGTTTCGAAATTAAATACCCCACTATCACATTACGCTTAGGAGTGTGTCTATGTGACGAACGCCACAAAGAGTATCATGAGGGAATCACGCAGAGCAAGGCAATGGAGGTCCTTGCGCCGCAGCGCAAAGATTAACTGGGAACTCTACGTAATCATAGCACTTCCTGTGATATGGCTATTGGTATTCAGCTACTACCCCATGTACGGCGTGCAGATCGCTTTCAAGAAGTTCAGCGCAAGCAAGGGTATACTCGGCAGTCCTTTTGTGGGGCTCATGTATTTTGAAAAGTTCATCAATAGCTATAACTTTAGCCGGGTGATTCAAAACACGCTGTCAATCAGCGTATACGACCTTGTTATGGGCTTTCCTTTCCCCATTATAATGGCGCTGCTGCTCAACAACTGCCTCCGGCCGCATTACAAGAAGTTTGTGCAGATCGTTACCTATATGCCTTACTTCATATCTACGGTCGTTATGGTAGGCATCATCGTACAGTTCCTGTCGCCAAAGGTGGGTGTAATCAACTACGCAATAATCGCTTTGGGCGGTAAAGAAATTGATTTTATGGGAAAACCGGACTATTTCAGGCACATATATGTGTGGTCAAATATATGGCAGGGAACGGGCTGGAACGCAATCATCTATCTTTCCGCGCTTGCGGCCATCGATCCGGGCCTGCACGAAGCCGCTCTGGTAGACGGCGCAAACCGCTTTAAACGCATGCTGCATATAGACATACCCGGATTGCTGCCGACAATTACCATCATGCTCACATTGCGTATGGGCAGTATCATGAGCGTTGGTTTTGAAAAGGCGTTCCTTATGCAGAACAACCTGAATTTGAAAGCCTCTGAAATTATATCAACCTTTGTTTACAAAACGGGCCTTGCCTCTGCTGCGCCCGATTACTCCTATTCCGCCGCCATAGGTCTTTTCAACTCGGTAATCAATTTGGTGCTCATATCCATCGTAAACAAAGTCAACTCAAAGATAAACGAAATCAGCCTTTGGTAGAAAGGGGGAGCAAAATGTTAAAGGCTATTACAAAAAATACCGGCGTCAAAATAAGAACAACACCCGAAGACAGAGTATTCAATTTTGTGAACGACGGCTTGATGCTGTTTGCCGCACTCATCGTATTATATCCTTTAATATACATACTAAGTTCCGCTTTCTCATCACCCACCGCCGTGTCGCAGGGCAGGGTTGTGCTGTTTCCGGTTGACTTCTCGTTAAGAGGCTTTGAGGAGGTCTTTGGCCACAAAGCCATATTAACCGGATTTGCCAACTCCATATTTTATACCGTTGTTGGAACAGCGGTGAACATCTTCATGACAATGTGCGCGGCTTACCCTCTTTCGCGCAAGGGGATGCCCGGCAGGCGCATCCTGCTGTTCATGTTTACGTTTACCATGCTCTTTAACGGCGGCCTCATTCCGTCCTACCTGCTTACATCCCAGCTCGGGCTTATCAACAAACGCGCCGTTATGATCATCCCAACGGCCATTAACGTGTTTAACGTTATCATCTGCCGTACCTTCTTTGAAACGACGATACCCGATGAGGTCGCGGAGGCGGCTATGATAGATGGCTGCAGCCATACCAGATTCATGCTGCAGATGGTAATGCCTTTATCAAAGGCGATTATCGCGGTAATGGTACTGTATTATGGATTGGGCCATTGGAATTCCTATTTCCAGGCCTTCCTGTATCTCTCTGACAAGGCTAAATTCCCGCTTCAGATTGTGCTCCGCGATATCCTGATACTCAATCAGGTAAATGACATCATATCGGATCCATTGCTGTACCAGGCAAAGGCGGGCATGGCGCAGCTGCTTAAATACTCGCTCATCGTTGTGTCAAGCGCGCCGTTTATGATTGCCTATCCTTTCGTGGCCAAGCACTTTGTGAAGGGTGTCATGATAGGCGCCGTAAAGGGATAAGCG
>JAEWNM010000187.1 GCA_023392755.1 Bacillota bacterium | reverse complement strand
ATCCATCGTCAAGCATATCGCGCAGAATTACGGCGCAAAGCTGCAGGTGAAGAGCCGGCCGGGGGAAGGCAGTACATTCTCCGTGCAATTCCCTTGCGACATCGCTACGGATAACCAAAAGGAACAGAGCAGCCTCATTTGAAAAGCTCGTCAAATGAGACTGCCCTGGCAGGCATTCCTATTTATCTGGACAGTTGGCGCAATAAATCGGAAGGAGACATTCATATGATTTCACCGGCCATCCATTTGCCAGGAACCTCAAGCGAGGCGATTCGTTTTTATGAGGAAGCTTTTCATGCTACAGACATACATATTGACTATTACCGCAATGCACCCGCTGATTCGGGTATGGTGATCACAGAGGATATGAAAGACCTTGTGATGCATGCAAGCATGACCATATGCGGTACGCCTGTCAATCTCAGCGACTCGATGGATCCATTAAGTGCCGGCAACATGATTTGCCTGAATGTTTTTTTTAGTGCCGCAGATGATGTATGCCGTGCCTATGAAAGACTAAAAGAAGGCGGCAAGGTGGTAGTGGAACTGGGCCCGCAATTCTTTAGCCCTATGTACGGTTCGGTAGAAGATAAATTCGGGATAAAATGGCAGCTGATTTCCTGAACGGAAGAATCTTTAATGTATCATAGCTGTTTCGGTCTATAGACTGCGCTGTCCAAAGGAACAATAGGCCTTTTCTTCGGAGGTATTTTCGTATATAATATAAGGTGGAATGTTTTTTACCGGAGGAGAACCATGCGTCCTACCTATGAACAATCCTGGGCGCTTTTGCGGCGCTACAACAAGGAACCGTTCCATCTTCAGCACGCCCTTACGGTATCCGGGGTGATGGAGGAGATGGCGAAGCTGCTGGGATATGATGAAGAAAAGGAATTCTGGTCCATTGTGGGACTGTTGCACGACCTGGATTTTGAAATGTATCCCGATGAGCACTGCATAAAGGTTCAGGAGATTATGCTGGCGGAGGATATCGACGAGCAGATTATACACGCCTGCGCCTCTCACGGCTACGGGATTACGGTGGATATAAAACCCGAGCACGAAATGGAGAAGGTGCTCTTCGCTGTGGACGAATTAACGGGCCTGATCGGCGCGGCGGCCAAAATGCGGCCTTCCAGGTCGGTTATGGATATGGAATTGAAATCTGTCATGAAAAAATACAAAACGCCCGCTTTTGCCGCTGGCTGTTCCCGCCAGATTATCGAGCAGGGCGCGGACATGCTTCATTGGCCGCTGGAAGAGCTGATCGAGCGCACGGTACAGGCCATGCGCGTGCATGAGGAAGCCATCAGCCGCACGATGGAAGAAATCCGCCTGGAAAGCGGGGAAAGCGTTTGAACGCGCTTTCCAGAACGGAGCTTTTGCTGGGCAGGGAAGCCATGGAAAAGCTTGAGAGCGCCAGCGTTGCTGTGTTCGGCGTAGGCGGAGTTGGCTCCTATTGCGCTGAGGCGCTTGTGCGCGGCGGCATTGGGCGCATCGACCTGATTGACGACGACTGCGTATGCCTGACCAATATCAACAGGCAGCTTATCGCCACACGCAGGACCATCGGGCAGCCCAAGGTCAGCGTCATGCGCGAACGCATGCTGGAAATCAACCCAAAGGTGCAGGGACAGGATTTTCAAATGTTTTACACCGTGGAAAATGCCGGCTCGTTTGATTTGAGCGCCTATGATTACGTGGTGGACGCCATTGACACCGTATCCGCCAAACTTACGCTTGTGCAGAAGGCCCGCGAAGCCGGGGTCAAGATCATCAGCTGCATGGGAGCGGGGAATAAGCTGGATCCCACCCGCTTTGAGGTGGCCGATATCTACAAGACATCCGTATGCCCCCTGGCCAGGGTGATGCGCACGGAGCTGCGCAAAAGGAACATTTCTTCCTTGAAAGTGGTGTATTCAAAGGAAGCGGCCAGGGCCCCCGTGGAGACGCAGGAAACGAGCTGCAAGCAAAACTGTGTTTGCCCGCCGGAGGCGAAGCGCACCTGTGCCATACGCCGCCAGGTGCCCGGCAGCATCTCCTTCGTGCCTGCGGCTGCGGGGCTGATTCTGGCCGGGGAAGTGATTAAGGATATTGCGGGAATCTGCTGACACATGGGGTAAAAGGGGCCGGACCGCCTGCGCAGGCTGTCCGGCCCCTTTGTCAATGGCTCGCGGCGGCGGGCAGGGGCAACGCATTTGAATCCTAGCTATTTCTATGGAAATTTGTGTCTTCCGCTTTGCGCCCAGGTATAGCAGGCCTTGGTTGTTTCAAGGAGGAAAATGTAACATTTTAGTGTACATCGCATCGTTTTCAGGGGGATTCGCCTTGCGAGGGCGACCAAAGGACTTTCCGGTCGCCCTTTGGAAACCTTCGGCTGCGATAATCCATAAAATAGGTTACAAATACGCTTGCCCTTCGGCGGCGGGCTTTTACAGCGCGTTTTTGGCCGGCCTGGCGGCGTAAAGGTGTTCGCCAAGGAACTGACCGATGGAGCGCATGGACATGCGGCTTTCGGGAAAGCCGAATACCTGGAATACGTGGCACATGCCCTCCCAACACATGAGCGTTACATGAACACCATCACGGCGCATGGCGGAAGCCAGCGATTCCGCATCGCTCAAGAGCAGCTCTTTGGTGCCCGCATGGATTTGAACCGGCGGGAAACCGTGAAAGTCGGCGTGGATGGGGGATACTATGGGGTCCTTCATCAGGGAAGCGTCGCCGCCCACAAAGGCCATGGCAGCCTCCCGTATGGTAGCCATATCCAGCGTGGGGTCCACGCCCTTTAGCTCAAGATAGCTTTCGCCCGTCAGTTCCACATCACCCCAGGGTGACATCAGGGCGATGCAGGCAGGCATGGGCCGCCCCTTCGCCTTAAGCGACAGTGCCAGCGCCAACGCCAGGTTGCCCCCGGCGCTCTCACCTGTCAAGGCAATGTTCTGGGGTGCATACCCTTCCTCCAGCAGATGCTCATATACGGCCATGGCGTCCTGAAGCTGCGCCGGGTATGGATTTGCGGGGGCAAGGCGGTAAGCAAAGGCCATCACGTTCAGGCAGCTTGCGGCCGCGATGTGGCTGGCCAGCACCCGGGCCTGCAAGAGGCCGCCGGAGACATACGCGCCGCCGTGCATGTGCAGAACAACAGCCCTGTCATCCAGCAGGCAGCCTGGCGAAACCATAACGGCGGGTATGTTTTTAATATCAACCGGCTTCCCTCTGGTGCCCAGCATGGGCAGGCCGGCCACCCTTTCCGCCGGGGCGTCTATGCGCATCACTTGGTCGCCAAGCTTGGTGAACAAGGCGCGGCTGTTGCGTATGGTATTGATAATCCACTGGCTCCTTTTGGTGGGCATACAAACCTCCCCGCAGCCGGTACATGATATACGGCAGCCTGATATCAGCATACCCTGCATTACAGTTCCGGTCAAGATGAATTTCTATAAAACGCAGGGCAGTCTCATTTGGAGTTTTTATCAAGGCAGTAAGTATGCATAAATGTGATATTTCGCCCCTTAAGGGGCGACCAGGGCTTTCCTACCCATCTGGCTCAAGGGGCGCATTGCTCGCTGCCGCTTTGACTTGAGACAAGCAGAAGGGGATTCGTGCCTGCGGGCACGACCAGGGCTTTCC
>JAEWNM010000179.1 GCA_023392755.1 Bacillota bacterium | reverse complement strand
GAGACATACATTCAAATCTACAACTGCGCCGGCTTTTTGATGCAGGTGGAAATTGAGTACATTCACAAGGTGATCTGGAGCGCGAAGAAGCCGGTGATGACCATCAAGGCCATGGCGGCGGGAAGGGTTTCGCCCTTTGTAGGATTGACCTTCTCCTTTGCCACGCTTAGGGATTGCGATATGGTGACGGTGGGCTGCCATACACGGGAAGAAGTTTTGGAGGATATTGAGATTGCCTTGGCCGCGATGGAGCGCAGGCCGCCGGATTTGGAGGGCAGGAACAGCCCGAAGAAGAGCGATGTCATGCCGGGATAAGGCATAATCAAGGTTTCGGGGTAATTAAGGAATTTTGCGAAGTACAAGAAAAGAACAGCGGGTTTCTTGACAAAGCTTCCCGCTATGTGATACCTTTATAAAAACTTTTTTCCGCAAGGAGAAACTTATGAACTACTTGTCCCTGGGCCTTAGCATTCTTCTTCTCGTTGTCGTCCTTGTACGAATTAACGTACTGGCCGCCAACGGGTTTTTGTGTATGCTAAGGGACGGGAGAACGGTAGAGGCATAAACGCACCGATATGCTGACACCCCCTGAACCGTGTGTACACGGTTCAGGGGGTTTTTGATTAAGGAGGGGACAGCGATGAGGCTGAACGGCGCGCAGATACTGATGGAGGTTTTGAAGGAGCAACAGGTGGATACTGTTTTCGGGTATCCCGGCGGCACGGTATTGAATATTTATGATGAGCTATACAAAGCCTCCGCCTGGCTGCGCCATGTGATCACCTGCCATGAGCAGGGCGCCGCTCATGCCGCGGATGGGTATGCCCGGGCCACGGGCAAGACTGGCGTGGTGATCGCCACCTCCGGCCCCGGCGCCACGAATCTGGTGACCGGCATCGCCACGGCTTTCCTGGATTCCACGCCGATGGTGGCCATCACCGGGAATGTGGCATGCTCGCTGATCGGCCGCGACAGCTTTCAGGAAGTGGACATCACGGGCATTACCATGCCCATCACCAAGCACAATTACATCGTCAAGGATGTGAACCGCCTGGCGGATACACTGAGGGAGGCTTTCGGTATCGCCGCTTCCGGCAGGCCGGGGCCTGTGCTGGTGGATATCCCCAAGGATGTGCAGATTGCGGAATGTGCATTTGACGGAAGGGCCAAGGGAGAAGCAAAGAAGGTCAAAGCGCCGGACAGCCAGGCCATCGCGCAGGCTGCGGAATTGATCGCCTGCTCCCAAAGGCCCTTTTTGTATGCCGGCGGCGGCGTTGTAGCCGCCGAGGCGGGGGAAGAACTGATCCGATTGGCGGAGACCATCGGCGCGCCTATCGGCACCAGCATGATGGGCCTTTCCGCCGTGCCCCATACCCATCCCCTGTTCCTGGGCATGACAGGCATGCATGGCAGGTTTGCCGCCTCCAAGGCCATTGACCGGGCCGACCTGATCATCGCGGTGGGTACGCGGTTCTCCGACAGGGCCACAGGCAACAAGCAGGAGTTTTCCAAAAACCGCAAGGTGCTGCATATTGACATTGATCCCGCGGAGATCAGCAAGAACATTCCCGCCTATGTGGCACTGGTGGCCGATGTGAAGGAGGCGCTTACCGCGCTGAACGGATGCGGCCTTCAAAGATCCGATCCTGCCTGGCTTTTTGAGGTGGAGGAATTAAAGAGCGCGCCGGACAACCATCTCACCATGGATGAGAGCCGCCTAAACCCTGAAACGGTGATCAAGGCGGTGAGCAAGCGGCTGGCGGCCGACAGCCCCGTAGCCACCGACGTTGGCCAGCATCAGTTGTGGACCGCGCAGTATTACAGCTTTCATACGCCTCGCACGTTCATTACTTCCGGAGGGTTGGGTACCATGGGCTTTGGCCTGGGCGCAGCCATTGGGGCCTGCATCGGCACGGGAATGAAGAAGACCGTTCTGTTTACCGGCGATGGCAGCTTTCATATGAACATGAACGAGCTGGCCACGGCGGTTACCAATCGCCTGCCCCTTGTGGTCGTGGTGCTCAATAACAGCGTATTGGGCATGGTGCGCCAGTGGCAGACCATGTTCTTTGGCCGCCGCTATTCCAATACGACACTGAACCGGGCCACCGATTTTGTCTTGCTGGCCCAGGCCTTCGGGGCCAAGGGCCTGCGCCTGGATGCCATGGACAAGATGGACGCCGTGCTGGACAAAGCATTCCAGCTCACGGGCCCGGTGGTGATCGACGCGCGTATCCACCGGGATGAAAAGGTTCTGCCCATGATCCCGCCCAACGGCTCCATCCGGGATATGATCGTAAGGGGGTAAAGCCATGGAAAACCAAAAGTTCATACTGTCGCTGCTGGTCAGCAACGAATCCGGCGTACTGACCCGCATTTCCGGCCTGTTCGCAAGGCGCGGCTTCAACATCGACAGCCTGTCTGTCGGGGAAACGCAAAGCAGCCTCATATCCCGCGTGACCATTCTGGCCACGGGCGACGGCTATGTCAGGGAGCAGATCGTGCGGCAGCTGGAAAAGCTCCACGATGTCAAGGTGGTGGAGCTGATGGACCTTCATCAGACCGTGATCCGGGAGCTTTTACTGGTCAAGGTCAGGGCCGCGCCGGATACAAGGAGCCAGGCGCTGGACGCCGTGACGGTGTTCCGCGCCAAGGTGATCGATTTAGCCCCCGATACCATGACCATGGAGCTGACGGGGGAAAAAGCCAAGCTGGACGCCTTTGTTACCTTTTTGGAACCATTTGGAATCATTGAGCTATGCCGCACAGGCGTGACCGCCATTGGCAGGAACGGCTATGTGCTGACACAAAAAGAAGAGGAGTGACTTTTTTATGGCCAGGATGTACTACCAGCAGGATTGCGATTCCAGTTACCTTCAGGGGAAAAAGATTGCCGTCATCGGCTACGGCAGCCAAGGCCACGCCCATGCGCTGAACTTGAAGGACAGCGGTTATGACGTGGTGGTGGGCCTGTACAGGGGGTCAAAATCGGCGGCGGCCGCCAGGGAAGCGGGACTTGATGTGATGCTGACCTGTGATGCCGTTGCGGCGGCGGATGTGATCATGATCCTGGTGAACGATGAAAAGCAGGCCGCGCTGTACAAGAACGACATCGCCCCTTCTTTGAAGCCCGGCAAGACGCTGGCCTTCGCCCACGGCTTCAACATCCATTTCGGCCAGATCGTCGTCCCCAAGGATGTGGCCGTCATCATGATCGCGCCCAAGGGCCCCGGCCATACCGTGCGCAGCCAGTTTGTGGAGGGCAAGGGCGTGCCCAACCTGATCGCTGTATACCAGGACCCCAACGGCGACGCCAAGGGCATCGCGCTGGCGTATGCCGCGGGCATCGGCGGCGCACGCGCCGGTATCCTGGAAACCACCTTCCGCGAGGAGACGGAGACGGACCTTTTTGGCGAGCAGGCGGTACTCTGCGGCGGCGTGACGGCTTTGATGAAGGCCGGGTTCGATACGCTGGTGGAGGCCGGTTACCAGCCAGAAAGCGCGTACTTTGAGTGTGTTCATGAAATGAAGCTCATCATCGACCTGGTGGTGGCCGGCGGCATGAACTTCATGCGCTATTCCATTTCCGACACGGCGGAGTACGGCGACTATGTAACCGGCCCCCGCATCATCACCGAGGAAACGAAGAAGGAAATGAAGAAGGTGCTCACCGAGATTCAAAACGGCGTATTTGCCCGCAACTGGATTTTGGAGAACCAGGCCAACCGCCCCTCCTTCAACGCCATGCGCTATGCCGCCCAGAACAGCCTGCTGGAAAAGACTGGCGCGGAGCTGCGGGCCAAAATGAGCTGGCAAAAGCCCAAGGAGGAAAACAAATGAGCCGTTCCGACGCCGTAAAAACAGGGCCGGAGCGAACGCCCCACCGATCGCTTTTGAAGGCTTGCGGGCTCACCGACGGCCAAATGAAAAAGCCCTTTATCGGCATTGTCAATTCCTTCAATGAAATCGTGCCCGGCCACATTCACCTTAAGCAGATTGCAAGGGCCGTGAAGGACGGCGTGCTGATGGCGGGGGGAACGCCCCTGGAGTTCAACACCATCGCCGTTTGCGACGGTATCGCCATGGGCCACGAGGGGATGCGCTATTCCCTGTGCACAAGAGAGCTGATTGCCGACACCATCGAATGTATGGTGCGGGCCCACGCTTTTGACGCATTGGTGTTCATACCCAACTGCGATAAGGTGGTGCCGGGTATGCTCATGGCGGCGGCGCGGCTGAACCTGCCCAGCATTTTCGTATCTGGCGGGCCTATGCTTTCATTGAACGGAAAGGACCTGAACAGCGCCTTTGAGGCGGTGGGCTCTTATATGGCCGGCAATATCGGGGAGGAAGAACTGGCCTGCATTGAAAACGAAGTCTGCCCCGGCTGCGGCTCCTGCTCCGGCATGTTTACCGCCAACTCCATGAACTGCCTGACGGAAGTCATCGGCCTGGGGCTGCCCGGCAACGGCACCATCCCCGCGGTGTACGCTGCCAGGATGCGCCTGGCCAAGGAAGCCGGCATGAAAATCATGGAGCTTTTGGAGAAAAACATATGCGCCAGGGACATTTTGAACGAAAAATCCATTGAAAACGCGCTGGTGGTGGATATGGCCCTGGGCTGCTCCACCAATACGGCACTGCATTTGAAAGCCATTGCTTTGGAGGCCGGCGCGCCTTTTCCCCTTGCCAAAATCAATGAGATCAGCCAAAAGACGCCCAACCTGTGCAAGCTGGCCCCGGCCGGAAAGCACCACGTGCAGGACTTGTACCAGGCTGGGGGCATCCCGGCGGTGATGGGGGAGCTGAGGCAAATGGGCCTGCTCAACGGCAACTGCATGACTGTGACATGCAAAACGGTGGCCGAAAACCTGATCGGTGTAAAGGTTCTTGATCCCCAGGTGATTCGTCCCTGGGAAAGCCCATACGCCCCGGCCGGCGGGCTGGCGGTTCTTTTTGGCAACCTGTGTGAGGGCGGCGCAGTGGTAAAGCAAAGCGCCGTGGCCCCGGAAATGCTGCGCCATACGGGCCCCGCGCGCGTGTTTGACGGGGAGGCCGACGCCATTGCCGCCATCTATGCGGGTAAAATCACGGAAGGCGACGTGGTGGTCATCCGCTACGAGGGTCCCGCCGGCGGCCCCGGCATGCGGGAAATGCTGGGCCCCACCTCCGCTATCGCCGGTATGGGCCTGGATACATCCGTGGCCCTCATCACCGACGGCCGGTTTTCCGGGGCGACAAGGGGCGCGGCCATCGGACATATTTCCCCGGAAGCCGCCGCGGGCGGGCTCATCGCCCTTGTTCAAGAAGGAGATTTGATCGAAATCGACATTCCGGCCAAGCTTCTGCACCTTAGTCTGCCCGAGGCGGAGATCGCATCCCGGCGGGCTTCCTTTGAGGCCCCGAAGCGCGCTCCGCTGTCGGGCTACCTAAAGCGCTACGCGGCCATGGTATCGTCGGCGGATCAGGGCGCCGTTTTGAAGGAAGGAGCGGAAGATAATGAAGCAGGTGAAGATATTTGATACGACGCTGCGGGATGGGGAACAGGCTCCCGGCTGCAGCATGGATTTGGCGGAGAAGATAGAAATTGCCCAGGCGCTGGAGCGCATGAAGGTGGACGTGATTGAGGCCGGGTTTGCCATTGCATCCCAGGGGGACTTTGAGGCCGTGCAGGCCATTGCCAGAACACTGAAAAACTGCACGGTTGCAAGCCTTTCCAGAGCCACGAAGAAGGATATCGATGCGTCATGGAACGCGGTGAGGGAAGCCAAATCCCCTCTCATTCACACCTTCCTGGCCACATCGCCCACCCATATGCAGTACAAACTGAAGATGTCGGAGCAGGAAGTCATTGATACCATCTCCTCCATGGTGGCGTACGCTAGGAACCTTTGCCCCCAGGTGGAGTTTTCCGCAGAGGATGCCATGCGCTCTGATCCCAGATTTCTAGCTAAGGCGGTGGATGCCGCCATCCGCGCCGGGGCGTGCGTTATCAATATCCCCGACACCGTGGGCTACGCCATGCCTGGCGAGATGGTTGCGATGATCGGCTATCTCAAGGAGCACGTGGAGAACATGGATACGGTGACACTGTCCGTACATTGTCACAACGACTTGGGCCTGGCGGCGGCCAATTCCCTCTCCGCCGTAATGGCCGGGGCCGGCCAGGTGGAGTGCACCATCAACGGCATCGGCGAGCGCGCCGGCAACGCCGCGCTGGAAGAAATCGTGATGGCGATGCATACGCGGCCTGACCTGTATCCCATGGCTTGCGGGGTGGATACCACCCGTATATCACCCGTCAGCCGCCTGGTGTACAGCATACTGGGCGTGAACGCACCCATGAACAAGGCGGTGGTGGGGCAAAACGCCTTCGCCCATGAGGCCGGTATTCACCAGCACGGCGTGATGGCCAATCGTGCCACGTATGAGATCATGACGCCCGAATCCATCGGCCTGATGCAAAACAAAATGGTGCTGGGCAAGCACAGCGGCCGCCACGCTGTGGAGGAACGGTTAAGCGCGCTGGGCTATGTTTTGCAGAAGGAAGAGCTGGATCAGCTGTTTGCCCGGTTCAAGGATTTGTGCGACCGCAAGAAGGTGATTACAGATTTGGACCTGGAGGCCTTGGCGGTGCACCGGTTATCCGAAACAGGCAACGGCTACCGCCTGGAGCGCTTTACCGTTAACAGCGGCAACTATGTCACCTCCAACGCCGTGGTAAGCGTTTTGCGCGACGGGGAGCGCACCGAAGAGGTGGCGCTGGGTGACGGCCCCATTGACGCCGCCTTCAACGCCGTGGATAAGCTTATTCCCGCGCAGCCCCACTCGCTGGAGGATTACGCCATACAAACCATATCCGAAGGCAAGGATGCCCAGGGCGAAGCCATTGTTAAAATCCGCTGCGGGGAGCGGGTGGTAACGGGCCGCGGCCTCTCCACAGACATTGTGGAAGCCAGTATCCTGGCCTATATCAACGGTATGAACAAGCTGTAGCCGCCAGGGAGGCGCTGCCTCCCTGGACCCTCCTTCAAAGGGATATATCCCTTTGGAAACCCTATGTTAAATATTAAGTCATGTACACAAGACGTCCGAAGGTTTCCAAAGGGCGACCGGAAAGCCC
>JAEWNM010000170.1 GCA_023392755.1 Bacillota bacterium | reverse complement strand
CCAACCGGGGTGCGGTTCATTTTGCGTATGTCAATAAAGCGCCGCTATCCTTCCCACTTCCATATGCTTTTTCGCCCCAGCACATCCACCACCTCAACGGCCAGCTGCCCCGTCAGCATGGGCACCTCCATAACGGGCGCAAGGTCCGGGCAGTGCCGCAGCCTGGCGGCGTGCCCGTGGGAGACAAACACGCCCTCCTTCAAATACCCCGCGTCCCACTGGTCCACCGCGTCCAGCGGCCCCATCGCAAAGCCCGCGGGTATCTTTTTCAGCTCCGCCTCCACATCGCCCTCCAGCGCATACCTTCTAAGCGCCACCTCATAAAAGCCCAGGGCGGGGCGTACATCGGCCGCAAGCGCCGCGTCGCCCCCGGCACACGGCCATTCCAGCAGAAAATCTTCGCCCAGCAGCCTTTTTCTGGTCACCGATACCGCGCCGGAGCCGGCGTCAATGCCCAGAAACCGCCTGCCGTGCATGGCCGCCGCCGCAAGCGTTGTGCCCGATCCGCAGCACAGGTCCGCCACCAGATCGCCGGGCCGCGTGGTGGACAGCAGTATCCTTTCCAGCAGCCGCAGGGGCTTTTGTGTGTCGTAGCCCGTGCGCTGCGGGTCCTTTTGCTGCAGATGGCTCACATCCGTCCACACATCGCTGGGGTAGGCCGGTTCATCGTCATAATACGTATACAGCTTTTCACCCACCTTGATGGTGCGGAAGGGGCGGCCCTGCTCGTCCACGTGGCGGCGCATGTGGTTGTCCCGGTTCTCCGCCCGGCTGATGGGCGTTTTGGTGATGTCAAAAAAATAGTTCTCGTTCTTTTTGTAAAACAGTATGATGTCATGCTTGCGGCTGAAATGCTTTACCGCCCGGCCGCCTGTCTGGTACACCCATACGATTTCATTCAGCTGGTTTTTCTCGCCGAAAATCTCATCGCACAGTATCTTCAGATACGCGTGCATCCGGTAGTCGATATGCAAAAAGAAAACCCCGGCGTCCCGCAATAAGTGGTGGGCCAGGGTCAGCAATTCCCGCATGAAAGAAAGGTAGGCTTCCTTGCTTGAAAACCGGTCGCTGTACGCGGGCAGCACGATTTGATGCCTGCCTGTGCGCCAGCCCTCCTCCCCCACCCGCATACGGTGCTGGAACACATCCCCCGTATAAAAGGGCGGGTCAATGTACAGGCACTGCACCTGCCCGGCAAACTCGGCCAGAAGGCGCGGCGAAAGCTGCACGGCGTCGCCCTGGAGCAATAGACCGCCTTCCCCCGTACCGTGGCTCTCCACCCAGGCGCTGCCCCTTGACCACATCAATAATCCCTCCCGGCAAGGAATGATTGCTTCATCTGTTCATACGCCGCCAGCTCCGTCGCGAGCAGCGCCAAAAACGCCCGGTGCTTGTCCTCCAATATTAAATACTCCGCCGCCTTGCGCACGGCGGCTACAAATTCCGCCTTCAGGCCCTTCCTGCCGCTTTGCATCAGCGGGCAAACGGGCCACGCGCGCACATCCATGATGATATTCGCCTTTGCGCTTGATTCCTCCTGCCCGCCGGCCCGTATCACCAGGGGAAATATGCGGCAGGCCAGGGGCCTTTGCTCCCTTTGGCAAAATCCGTCGCAAACAAGCCGCTTGCCCAGCCGGTCATCGACAATTTTGGCAAAGGAACATCCGGTATAATACCGCTCTTCATCCGGAAAAAGCAGCATCCCGTCCCCCTCGCCGCCCCGGCAGCAGGCGGACCCGCACCGCTTTCCGCAGTCAAAGCTAAGGGGCGTCACGTCCCTTAGCAGCTCCCGTGCCTTATGCAGCCCGTCCGTTTCCATTCAAATCCCCTTGAGCAAATGCTCCGCAAGTATTTTTGCGCCGATGATAAGCAGCATGACGCCGCCCGCCACCCCCGCCCTGCGGCGGAGCAGGCCCTTCAGCCGGCCCCCCAGCAGCACCCCCAGGGTGCATAACGCAAACGTTGTCAGGCCAATCACCAGCCCGTGCTGCACCGCGTATTCCCCCGACACAGCCAGGGATACGCCCACTGCCATCGCGTCCATGCTGGTGGCCATGCCCAGCGTCATAAGCCGCCCCCACCGCAATGGGTCCTCCGGGCACTTTTCATCGGGGCAGGGGCGCAGCTCCTCCCAGATCATGCTCGATCCTGTTATCACCAAAAGCCCGAAGGCCGCCCAATGGTCAATCATCAGCAGGCATACGCGAAGGCCCCGCCCGGCCATCAGCCCGATGGCCGGCATCAGCGCCTGAAACAGCCCAAAGCACGCGCCCACCTTCAGCGCCTTGCCAAGGCTTGCGCCGGGCAGCATCGCACCCGTGGCCGCCGCCGCCGCCAAGGCGTCCAGGGATACGGCCAGCGCCGTCACCATCAGCTCCAAGCCGTCCATGCCACTCCCCCTCCGGGCCGCTGTGCCCCGGCATAAACAAACAAACGGCGGTCGTCCGCGCCGTCCGTCCCAGAAGGGTTATATGCATTTTATCACAAAAAAAGACGCCCCACAACGGGGGCGAAGCCGGAGGGATCGGGGCATTCACCTTTCGATTATTGTCAGGCCGCAAAGCCTACGCCCTTTACGAGTATATCTTTCCTCCGTTCACATGCAGCACCTGCCCGGTGACATAGGCGCTGTCGTCGCAGGCCAGGTACACATAGGTGGGGGCCAGCTCATAGGGCTGGGCGGCGCGGCCCAGGGGCGTATCCTTGCCAAACTGCTCCACCTCCTGGGGGGAGAAGCTGGAGGGGATCAGCGGCGTCCACACCGGGCCGGGGGCAACGGCGTTGACCCTGATCCCCCGCTGGGCCAGCGACAGGGACAGGGACTTGGTAAAGGAGGCGATGGCGCCCTTGGTGGCTGAATAATCGATAAGCGTCTTGTCCCCGGCGTAGGCGGTGACGGACGTGGTGTTGATGATCTGGCCCCCCGCCCCCATATGCCTAAGGCACGCCTTGGCCATGAAAAAGTAGCCCATTACGTTGGTGTTGAACGTTACGCCCAGCTGCTCCGTGGTAATATCCTCAATGCTGTTTTGGGGATACTGCACGGCGGCGTTGTTCACCAGCACGTCCACGCGGCCAAAGGCGCGCACCACCCTGTCCACCGCGCCGATGGCGGCCTGCTCGCTCTTTATATCGCAGGGCACAAGCAGGCAGCGGCGGCCCAGCCCCTCCACCAGGCTTTGCGTTTCCTTTGCGTCCTGGTTCTCATTCAAAAACAGCACGGCCACGTCCGCGCCTTCCTTGGCGAAGGCCACGGCCACAGCCTGGCCTATACCGCTGTCGCCGCCGGTGATCACGGCAATCCGGCCTGCCATTTTGCCCGCGCCCCTGTATTGCGGATTATCCACAATGGGCTTGGGATTCATGCTCTTTTGGCTGCCGGGCTGTGTGTTTTGATGCTGGGGCGGAAAGGTGCCCGGCGTCGCGGGGGCCTTTGTGTCATACGTTGAAGAATTTTGCATGGCGCACCTCCAAATACTATCTTTGCCTTATTTTTTTCCGCCGCCTGGCAGATTATGCGGGGCAGGAATCGGCGCGCGGGTGTCGAAAAAGACAAAAGCCGCCGTACACGGGGCGCACAGCGCACAAGGCGCGGGCCCATATGCTCCGCGGGCGGCCTTAATAGGATGGAAGGAAGCCGAAGATGAAAAAACCCCTGTCGTTTTACTGGAAACTGTTTTTGCACACCTTTACCATCAGCGCGTTCACCGTGGGCGGCGGATATGTAATCGTGCCGCTGATGCGCAAAAAATTTGTGGAAAAGCTCAAATGGATTGAGGACCAGGAAATGCTTGACCTGGTGGCCATCGCCCAGTCCGCGCCCGGGGTCATGGCGGTCAACGCCTCCATATTGGTGGGCTATAAAATATCCGGCATCAAGGGCGCATTTGTCACCATTTTGGGCACGGTGCTGCCGCCGCTGATTACCATCACGCTGATATCCTTCGGGTATGAGGCCTTTCGCTCCAACAAGGCGGTGGGCCTTGCGCTGATGGGCATGCAGGCCGGGGCCGCCGCGGTTATCGCCAATGTGGTCATCAACATGGCCAGGGAAATTTTCAGGCAGAAGCACTGGAAGCCAATCGCCATGATGGCGCTGGCCTTTGTGGCGGCGGTGGCGCTGAAAATCAACGTCGTTATCATCATACTGGCCTGCGGCGTGATCGGCGCCGTGGACATCCTCCTGCCCAAAAAGAAAAAGGAGGATACGCCCTCATGATTCTTATTGAGCTTTTTATCAGCTTTTTTCAGGTAGGCCTGTTCACCATCGGCGGCGGTTACGCCGCGCTGCCGCTGATACAGCAGCAGATTGTGGACATCCACGGTTGGCTCACCCTGGGCGAATTTGCCGACATCATCACCATTTCCCAAATGACGCCCGGGCCCATCGGCATCAACGCCGCCACCTTTGTGGGCACCAAGGTGGGCGGCATACCGGGCGCGGTGGTAGCCACAATAGGCTGCGTGACCCCCTCCATTATCATCGTGCTCATCCTGGCCCGCATCTACTTCAAATACCGCGACCTGTCGCTGCTCAAGGGCGTGCTGGGCGGCCTGCGCCCCGCCATGGTGGCGCTGATCGCCTCGGCGGGGCTGTCGATCATCGCCACTTCCTTCTTTGGCACAAAGCTTGACGCCATCGTGTGGGCAAACGCCGATTTTGTGGCCATGGCGGTGTTCTTCGCCGGGCTTGCCGTGCTGCGCCTGCGCAAGAAGACCGACCCGATCATAATCATACTGGGCGCGGGCGCACTGGGCCTTCTGCTCTACAGCCTTACGGAGCTTATCTGAAGCCAAAGGGCCGCGCCGCAAGGCGGTAGCCTGTTTCCTTGCATGGCCACGCGCAAAACACGGTATTGGCGCGGCGGCCCTTTTTTTGCGCGCATCACGCGACATAAAACCCGGCGGCGGGGGAAACATGAAACGGCAACCAGTTTGAAAACGGAAGGTGCGATCATGAAAAGCAAAGCCTGTGTCGCCTATTGCCTGCTGGCCGCGCTGCTGTTGCACGGGTGCGCCGCCGCACCCCAAAATGGCGCGGTTCAAACACCCCCGGCCACCACAATCATGATGCCCGGCACGCCTGCGCCCGGCCCGGCGGCCACGGAGGCCACGGCGGAAAGAGTGGAGGATTACTTTCCCAAATTGGAAAACGTGCGCCGCGTGTATGAGGGCGTGGGCAACGAATACGCCTCCTATGTGGCCCATACCGAGTTTACGCAAGATAACAAAATGCAATTGCGCATCGAAAACGGCGGCACGGTATCCTCCAGGGTGTATACGTTAAGAAACGGCAGGCTTGCAAGGGTGCTCACCGTGCCGGAATCCTACGTGCGGGAGAGCTTTCTAAACTCCGGCGAAACGGAATCCGATGTGCTCCTCATGGAGCCGCTTGCCGTTGGCACGGCCTGGGACGCGGCCGGCGGCCGGCGGTCGGTCACCGGCACAAACACCGTTGTGGCTACGCCGGCCGGCGACTTTAACACGCTGGAGGTAACCACCCAGGGGCCGGATTCCACAGCGTATGACTATTACGCAAAGGGCGTGGGGCTTGTCAAATCCGTTTACCGGTCAGGTGATCTGGAGGTGGTCTCCTCCCTTTCGGAAATTGAACAGGATGCGCCCTTTTTGCAGGTGGTCAGGCTGTATTACCCAGGTGCCGACGGCACGGGCCGCTATTATCGGGAGGCGCAGCTGGCCATGGCCACCAACATGACGCTGGCTGCCGCCATGGAGGAGGCCTATCAGGTGGAGCCCGAGGGCAAGGCCGCGCGTGTGTTCACCCCCGGCACCAGGATACTGTCCCTTGGGAGGGGTGCCGGCAACGTGGTGCTGCTGGATTTGAACCGCGCCTTCATCACCGAAAAAAACGGCGGCGCCGCCTTTGAAAACGGCGTGCTCCACAGCGCCGCCGACACCTTTGCCGAGTTGTTCCAGGCGGAAAAGGTGCTTTTGACCATTGAGGGAAAGCCCTACACATCCGCGAACATCACCATGGAGGAGGGTGAAATACTGCTAGCGGAGCAGACGGACGCGGAAATACTCTTCGATTAGCAATCCTGTGCCATGGGGCTCCCCTTCCATGGCTTTGCTTATAAATGAAAGCGGCGGCCGCGAAGCTTCGCGCGGCAGCCGTATTTTTTATTGCCGAACAAGGCATTCCCCTCATTTTTTTCGCCCGTGCGCCCAAAGCCTTTACATTGCTTAAAGCATTTCGTAAAATAGGCAAAAAAAAGGCGGCGATGCCTGTGGACGCGATGGATGACGCCATTGTAACGGTGCTCAAGGATAACGGCAGGGCCTCCGCTTCGGCTATCGGGAAGAAGGTGAACCTTTCCGTGCCCGCCGTGCTGGACAGAATCAGGAAGCTGACCCAGGCCGGAATCATTGAAGGGTATACGGTAAAGATCAGCCGGGCAAGAACGGGGCGGAAGCTGCTGGCCTTTGTGCTGGTGCGCTTGAGCGGAAATGAAAGCGTGCAATCATTCCGCGGCGCGGCGGCAGGGTTTGACTGCGTGCTGGAATGCCACCATCTGGCCGGATCGTACGACTATTTGCTGAAAACCGCCGTATCGGACACCTCGGCGCTGGAGCATTTTTTAACCGATGAGCTGAAAGCCGTCAAAGGCGTGGCGGAAACCAATACGCTGATCGTGCTCCCTACGCAAAAGGAGGAGGTCAATGCGTAAGGACTATATCAAAACGGTGCTTTTGGGGCTGCGCTTTGGCATGCTGCTGCAGCTGGCGGTCGGCCCCGTGTGCCTTATGGTGCTCAATACCTCCGCCCAAG
>JAEWNM010000138.1 GCA_023392755.1 Bacillota bacterium | reverse complement strand
ATTGGCCAGGTTGCCTATACCATGCGGGAGGATGATTTTGTAATCTTCCTGACCCATTCGCCGGATAACCTGCCGGAGGCTTTTGCCACGAAAAACAGCGAAGGAACCGTCAACTGGTTTGACCTTTCGCTGTGCGGGCATACCCACGGCGGCCAGGTAACATTCTTTGGCCAGCCCGTGTTCCGCACCTTCACACGGGTGTCCGACCGGTATCTTTCCGGCTGGATAGAGGAAAACAGGGCGGACATCCTTGTGTCCAACGGCGTGGGCACCTCCTGGGTGCCGGTACGGCTGTTTGCCCCGGCCCAGCTGCACGTGATCACGCTGAAACGGAAATAGCCCTAAAGAATATTGCCGATCCGAAGCGCATCCCGGTGATAGATATGGCGTAGCGACTCGCCCAGCTCCGCGCTGATGACAAGGCACAAAGGCAGGTCCTGCGCTTCAATGGCTGCCTCAAGCTTTTCCATGGCCATGTTCACATCGTCCGTGTCGCCATGGTTGACCCAGAATTGCAGCCACTCGCATGTCCCCTCCCACTCATCCATCATGGCGGCCACGGCGCGTTCAGCCTGCTCCCAATCCCTGTTGCGGATGCCTTCCTCCGCCACGGCCAGGTCCTCAGAAAAATCCCGGGATGTTTTGGCGCTGATGGTTGTGGACGCGATACCCAGGGCAATGATCAGCACAAGCAGCACGGCAGTCGTCCAGATGGTAGCCTTCAACTATATCACCATCCGATCCCGCCGGGAGGAACGGCGTCCACAAGCAGCGATTGGTTCAGTTGCCTGCCTTGCAGAAACATCTTTCCGCCGGTGTCCAGGCTGCACAGCAAAACCTCCCTGGGCGAGCCGAAGCCGTGGTGCCTGAGGGTTTCAAACAGCCACTCCTCCGGTATTTTTCCCGTCTCCAGGTTGTTCTTTTCAATGACACCGTCCAGTATCAGCGTCATGGGAAGGCCTTCATAACCTGTGGCGATGGAAAGGTCCTCCGGCGTGACAGGCCGCTTTTGCGCCTTGGCAAAAACGGTGACCTTTCCGCTGGTCTCCACAATGGCTGTGCCCACATCGGCAGGATTCAGCACGCCGCCGGTACGCAGCTCCTCCAGCAGGTCGTTAAGGTTCATACACAGCTTTTCCAGCTCTTTATACTGGATGACGCCGTTTTTGATGAGCACCGTCGGCTTGCCGCTGAAAATCTCGCGCAGCTTCTGACTTTTCATGGAAAGCAGCGTAAACAGCCCATGGAGCACCACCAGGCCCATCATGGGAATGATGCCGTACAGAAGCGGTGTTCCCACATCCGCCATGGGTGTAACAGCCAGGTTCGCGATCAATATGGCCACCACCAGTTCAAAGGGCTGCAACTGGCCCACCTGCCGTTTACCCATGATCCGTACGAAGACCACCGCCAGTAAAAACAGTATTACCGAACGCAGAAATATGGTCAGCATGGCATCCTCCTTGACAGCTTTTCCGGCTTTAGTATGGGCTGCAAAAGGGAATGCCATGCAAAAAAGGGAGAGGAATGCCATGATCGAAAGGCTGTTGCCGCCTTCCTTGCGGCCCGGAGCGCGCATTGGGCTCATTGCGCCATCCAGCCCCATCTATGAAGAGGAAAACAGGCAAAAGGCCATTCGCCTTCTTTATGATATGGGCTTTACAGTGGTTGTGGGGCAAAGCTGCCATGAACAGCGGGGGTATCTGTCCGGAAGCGATGAAATAAGGGCCGGGGATGTGAACAGCATGTTCCGTGACCCGGATATAGACGCCATCGTCTGCCTGCGGGGCGGCTATGGCGCGGCCAGGCTCTTGCCCATGCTGGATTATCAGGCGGTCACCCAAAACCCCAAGCCCTTTGTTGGGTTCAGCGACATTACGGCGCTGCATTGCGCTTTTATGGTAAAGTGCGGCCTTGTTACCTTTCACGGGCCCATGGCCGGTGCCCATTGGCCGGTGGGGCTTAGGGAGGACAAAAGCCGGGCCGGGTGGCTGCGGGCCATGAGCGAAGCCTGCCCCCTCGGCCCCATGGAAAACCCCGACGGCTCGGCTTTTGAAGTGTTTCAGGAGGGCGATGCGGAAGGCATTCTTACAGGCGGCAACCTGACGGTGCTCAACAACCTCATCGGTACGCAATACCTGCCGGATTTCACAGGAAAGCTTGTGCTGCTGGAGGATGTGGGCGAAAAGCCCTACCGCATCGACGCGATGCTCACCCAATTTTGCAACACGGGCCTTTTTGAAAAATGCGCGGGTTTTATTTTGGGTGATTTCACCGACTGCGCCGGCGATCCCGGCAAACCCACCCTTTCCCTTCAGGAGATTTTTTCCGAGCTGCTGCCCAGGGGAAAGCCTATCCTTGCATCCGTACACGCCGGCCATGGCCGTGACAAGATTACCCTGCCGCTGAACATCCCCTACCGCATAAGCGGCAATACACTCACCGCTCTCGCCCCCGCTACCAGGGGCGCCGCTTCTGAACCCTGCCAAAGAGATTAACCCCTTTGGAAGCCCCATTTAAACATAAAACATATTCCACGTAAAAATTGTGATTCCGGCCCTTGACAACCTTTTCACCTCATGTTACTATACCATCGAAAACCCGATAAAAATAGTAGGGTTTTCGCAGATCACAGGAAATCGCCAAAAGGAGGCCGGGGCATGAAGCTGTCCACCCGTGGGAAATATGGCTTGTACGCCATGTTTTATCTGGCGACCAAAGCGGGCAACGGGCCCCAGCCGCTGAAATCCATTGCGGAAACCGGTGTGCCGGAGCAGTATCTGGAGCAGCTGCTGGGCAGCCTGCGAAGAGCCGGGCTGGTCACCACCGTGCGGGGCGTGCAGGGTGGATACCACTTGGCACGTGACCCGGCAGAAATCACGGTCGGCGACATCATTGACGCCACGGAAGGCCCCGTATCCCTGTCGGAATGCCTGCATGACAGCGAAACCTGCCAAAAAAGCTGCGGATGCCCCACCCGCATGGTGTGGAGCCGTCTGACAGACCAGATCAACGGTCTATTGCAAAGCATCACATTGAAGGACATGCTTAGCAAAGAATTATTTGAAGCACCTCGGAAGGAAGGCGTTTTATGAACCGCATTTACATGGACAATGCCGCCACTACCCCCGTCAGCCCTGAAGTGCTGAACACCATGATGCCTTATTTTACGCAGGTGTACGGCAACGCCAGCAGCATCCACCAGACAGGGCGGGAGGCCGCCAAGGCCATTGCCGATGCGCGCAGGCAGGTGGCGGCCGCCATCGGGGCCAGGCCGGAGGAAGTATATTTCACCGCCGGAGGCTCGGAAAGCGATAACTGGGCCATAAAGGGCACGGCTTTTGCCCGCAGGCAAAAGGGCAACCATATCATCACCTCCTCCATTGAGCACCATGCCGTGCTGCATACCTGCGAATGGCTGCAAAAGCAGGGCTTTGATGTGACTTATCTGCCGGTTGACAGCGAGGGCTTTGTGTCCCCCGCCGATGTGGAAAAGGCGATTACCGACAAGACCATTCTTATCACCATCATGGCCGCCAACAACGAAATCGGCACCGTGGAGCCTATTGCAGAAATCGGCAAAATCGCCAAGGCCCGCAATATCCCCTTTCATACCGACGCGGTGCAGGCGCTGGGCGCCGTGCCCGTAAACGTAAATGACTGGCAGGTGGATATGCTGTCCCTGTCCGGCCACAAATTCCACGGCCCCAAGGGCGTGGGCGCGCTGTATGTGCGCAAGGGCATAAAGCTGGATACGCTTTTGCAGGGCGGCGCCCAGGAG
This sequence comes from Bacillota bacterium, assembly GCA_023392755.1. Taxonomy (GTDB): domain Bacteria; phylum Bacillota; class Clostridia; order Christensenellales; family Aristaeellaceae; genus JAEWAH01. The sequence goes on along the minus strand of JAEWNM010000138.1, from coordinate 9,306 downwards.
CGCGGGCTTCGGGCCGGCACGGAAAACCTGTCCGGCATTGTTGGCCTTGGCAAGGCTATTGCCCTGGCGGTGGAGCATTTGGACGAAAAGGCGGCTAAGCTTTCCGCCTTGCGGGACAGGCTGATGGACGGTATCTTAAACGCCATTCCCGATGTGCGCATCAACGGCCCCCGGGCGAACCGCCTGCCGGGCAACGCGAATGTTTCGGTGCGGTATGTGGAGGGTGAAGCGCTGCTTTTGCGCCTTGACCTTGCGGGCATCGCCGCCTCCAGCGGCTCCGCCTGCACCAGCGGCTCCCTGGACCCTTCCCATGTGCTGCTGGCCATCGGCCTTCCCCACGAGATTGCCCATGGCAGCCTGCGGCTGTCCCTAAGCCAGTACAACACAGGGGAAGATGTGGACGAAGTGCTCAAGGTGCTGCCCGGCATTGTGGAAAATTTAAGAGCTATGTCGCCGCTGTTCGCGGCTTGCGCAAAATAAGGAGAGATTATTATATGCAATACAGCGAAAAGGTTTGGGATCATTTTGAGCATCCGAGAAACGTGGGCGAGCTGGCAAGCCCCAGCGGCAGCGGCACGGTGGGCAACGCCAAATGCGGCGACATCATGAAGATGGATATTCAGGTGGAAGACGGCGTTATTACCGATGTCAAATTCAAAACCTTTGGCTGCGGCGCCGCCATCGCCACCAGCAGCATGGCTACCGAAATGGTCAAAGGCAAAACCATTGAGGAGGCGCTCGCGCTTACCAACAAGGCCGTAATGGAGGCGCTGGACGGGCTTCCACCCGTAAAAATCCACTGCTCGCTCCTGGCGGAGGAGGCCATACACGCCGCCATCGAGGATTACCAAAAAAAGCAGGCGGAAAAATAAGTAACCAGGCCGGGAGATTTTGCATCCATGCCCGCACAGCTAGCCTTATTGCATACGCATTCGGGAGCGGCGCAGCGAAGGGGCATCGTTTCTTGGTTTGAAACCTTTCCCCCGGGCTTTGCCTGGCGGTGACTGGGCCTGGCAAAGCCCGGCGGATTAGGCGGAGCAAGCAAAAGCGCGCAGCGGTTGAGCCTGCGGATCGGCGCGCTTGCGCAGCAGGTATACCTTACACGATTCACTGGCCCCGCACTATACGCCGGCCGGGCAAAACGCGGGGCGGCTGAGAAAGCTATGAAGTGAATTGTGCAAACTCGAGAAAATGATTTTATCATTTTCTCGAAATGCATTTAGGAGGACGTATGCCCGAAATCCACGGCAATATCGACGGCCTGCGCAGGACGCTGCTTGAGGAAATGGAAAAATTCTATACCTGGGAAGTGGCCAGGGATACGTTTGTGCCCATTGAAATGGTGGGCATCCTAAAGGAAATGTCGCTGCGCATCAACCGGGAAATCGCCGTATACATCACCAGGGACGGCGAGGTGGTGGATGTGATCGTGGGCGGCCTTGATTCGGTATCCCTTTCGGAATACCGTCTGCGGCGCAACCTGAAACGGCTGTCCATGGTACGGTGCATACATACCCATCCGGGCGGCAGCGCGGAGCTGTCGGACGTGGATATCAGCGCCCTTCGCACCATGCGCTTTGACGCCATGGCGGCCATAGGCCTCATCCCCGGCCGCGAGCCGGAAATCTGTGCGGGCTTTTTGGGAGAAATGGAAGGTGAGCAGCCCGCCTTGCGGCTGTTCGGGCCCATGCCAGCGGGCAGAATCCCTCAGGAAGCATGGATGGAGGAAATCCTGGTTTCTGACGAACTGGTGACACAGGGCCAGGATCAGCAGGTGCAAAGCGGTCCGGAGCGGGCCATGCTCATCGGCACGGAAAGCGAAGAATCCCTGGAGGAGCTGAAAAGGCTGGCGGAGACGGCCGGGGCGCTGGTGGTGATGACCGCGCTGCAAAAGCGCACAAGGCCCGACGGCGCCACATTCATCGGCCGGGGCAAGGCGGATGAGCTGTCCCTGGACTGCCAAGCCCAGCACATCGATGTGGCCATCTTCGACGAGGAGCTGACGGGCATCCAGGTGCGCAATCTGGAAGAGCTGCTCAGGGTAAAGATCATCGACCGCACCATGCTGATCCTGGATATTTTCGCCCAGCGCGCGTCCTCCAGGGAGGGCAAGCTGCAAGTGGAGCTGGCCCAATTGAGCTACCGCTCCACACGGCTCATAGGCCAGGGGCTGGTGCTCTCGCGGCTGGCGGGCGGCATCGGCACCCGCGGCCCCGGCGAAAGCAAGCTGGAGATCAGCCGCCGCCGCATCAGGGAGCGGATCACCGATGTCAAGCGGGAGCTGAACGAAATGGAAAGGCAGAGGAGCCTGCGCCGCCGCCTGCGGGAGCGCAGCCAAGTGCCCGTGGTGGCGCTTGTCGGGTATACCAACGCAGGTAAATCAACGCTTTTGAACAGGCTGAGCGGCGCTGATGTCTATGTAAAGGACCAGCTTTTCGCCACGCTGGACGCCGTTTCCAGAAATGTGAAACTGCAAAGCGGATGCGAGTTCCTGCTGGTGGATACGGTAGGCTTCATACGCAAGCTGCCCCACGACCTGGTGGAGGCCTTTCATTCCACGCTGGAGGAAGCCGTACTGGCCGACCTGCTGCTCATCGTTTCCGATGCCGCTTCCCCCGATTGCCTTATGCAGCACCAGGTCGTATTGGAAGTCTTGGACCGTCTGGGTGCCACAAGCCAGCCCCGCATCGACGTAATGAACAAGTGCGACGCATCATCCGCCGTCCCCTTCCTGCCCGGTTCGGTGCACGTTTGCGCAATCAATGGCACAGGCCTTGACGAGCTTTTGGCCCGCATCGCCTCCATTCTCAACGCACGGCGGCAGCAGGCGGTGCTGCTTGTGCCCTTTTCCCAGTACGGCGCCGTCAATGAAGTGCGAGCCCTGGGACAGATCGTGGCGGAGGAGCATTTGGCGGAAGGCACGAAAATCACGGCCCTTTTAGAGGAAAGCGCCAAAAACCGACTGATATCCAAATACGGCAGCGAAATTTTTGTCAAAAAACAGTGAAGGAATTGGGCACCTGTTTCGTCGAATATAAAGGAAAACTTTGGCGGAAGAGGTGGACGGTTTGCTCATCCGGCAGCTCATCGCGACAGTCGCCCTCACCGCATCCCTGATGGAAGGCGCCATGGATAAGGGAATGCCCCAGCTGGATGTGGAAGGGTCCGTTTTTTTGGTGAACCGGCAAAACGTTATCGCCCGGGAGTATGTGCCCGAAACGGTTACGGTGGATGTATCAGGCGGCGTGCGCATTTTGCGGGAGGATGCCGCCAGGGCCTTGGAGGAAATGTTTGCCGCGGCCAAAAAAGAAGCGAAGCTCACGCTGGTCACCGTGTCCGGCTACCGCAGCTATTCCAAGCAAAGCACGCTGTATTCCAACAAAATCAAAGCTACGGGCAGCGTTGCCAAGGCGCAGGAATATGTGGCGCCTCCCGGCGCCAGCGAGCATCAGCTGGGCCTGGCCATGGATTTGGGCGGCAAGGGATCGTCCAGCGGCCTTACCTCCTCCTTTGGCAAGACAAAGGCGGGGAAATGGGTGAAGGAGAACGCGCACCGCTTCGGTTTCATCATCCGGTATCAGCAGGATTGGGAAGATATTACAGGCTACAAATACGAGCCCTGGCATGTAAGGTATGTCGGCGTTGAGCACGCCACGGCCATGCATGAGCAGGGGATTCCCATGGAAACCTATGTACAGTCCCTGCAGGCAAATGCCATTTTGGATATACTGGAACCATAGTGAAAAGGAGCGTGCTGACGGGTGAGGAAAAAGCGGCTGCTGATTGGACTGTGCCTGATCCTGCTGTTTGTGGGGGGATGCGCCTCTGCCCAGGAGCTTGAGCAGGGCGCTTCCGCTGCATGGACGTACCCCGTTTCCCTGGAGGAGCTGCATAAGGACTATATACGCCTGGTGAACAAGGATAGCCTTCTCCCATCCGATTATGTGCCGCCGGACCTTACGAAGATTCAGGTGAAGAAGACCTCCAGCTCCGCCATTCAAATGTGCCGGATGGTATCCGACGCGCTGGACGCGATGTTTGCGGCGGCATCCGCCGACGGGCTGACGCTGTATGCCCACAGCGGCTACCGAAGCTACAAGACGCAGAACACCATGTACAGAAACAGGCTGGAGCAGAACAACGGCGTGGACGACGGCGTGGTAGCCTACCCCGGCGCCAGCGACCATCAGACAGGCCTTGGCATTGACGTAATCAGCAGGGAGTGGATCGGCAAACGGTTCAACTCCGATTTCGCGGCGACGCCCGAAGCCCAGTGGATGGCCGCCCACTGCGCGGAGTACGGCTTTATCATCCGCTATCCTCAAGGCAAGGAAGATATCACCAAGATCATTTATGAGCCCTGGCATCTTCGCTACACGGGGCAGGAGGCCGCCCGGTATATGACGGACAGCGGCCTTACCCTGGAGGAGTTTACCGTTGAATGGCAGCAGGCCCTGAGCGGTTTTGAGGCAGGCGGCGGCAACACAGGCCTGGCGCTTGTTCAGAGTGAGCTGCCCCCCGAAGCCGTAATCCTTGATGAAGTGGGTGAGGATGGCGACCCGGAAGTCACGCTATTCCATTAATCCCATAAACTGCAACAAAAAGTCCGGCGCAGCTATCTTGAACTGCGCCGGACTTTTTATTGGGGAGCAGCGCGGGGGCCCAAGCCCCCTCGTTTGTAATCGTATCGACCGGCTATGCCGGCGCCGTAACCCTGCCCCCGCCAATGGCGGGAATGGGCAAGGTGAAGGCGGGAAGCGAAACGAGCCGTGGCAGCGGTAGTGAAGCAAGGCGACTACGATTTCATGGCCGTAAGCTTTTGCACTGGCCGCACGAAGTGCTGGCCAGTGCAAAAGCCTACAAGGAAATCGTGCGAACTCGTGAAAAATGACTTTGTCATTTCTCACGAAAGCGCGGCCAGGAGGAACAGGGCGCATAGCATGGCGGTGCCTCCGTACAGGTACGGCTTGGGCCGTGAAAACGTGCAGAGCGATTTCACACCCGCCGCCTGTCCAAAAAGCAGTGCGCCGCATGCCACCAGCGTATCCAGCCAGACATATGGCCGCCCCAGGATAAGGACATACAGAAAGTGCGCCCCGAGCATCGTCAGGGTGCTGACCAGTTGGGCCGCGGCTGCGCTCCACAGAATACGCGTGGCATGGCGCGCGGCCTGTGGCACGCCTGTCGCCCAGGGACGCGGGTTGCGCCTTATCAGGACGATTCCCAGGAACCACCAGACAAACAACAGCCCCGCCGCCCATCTGTTCAGCCGCCAGATGCTGGCGGGGATGCCGGCTTGTCCCAGCGCAAAAGCCACCGCAGCCATCAAGGCCGTTAAAGGCGCGGCGCCCAGCATATGCCAGCGTTGTGCACGTACCGTATAATCCATATTGCATCTCCCCCTCTGGGATAAGCTATGAGCGATGCCGGGGGGAATATGCCATTGGCCTGACGGATGCTGAAAAAATTTTCCCGAAAGGATTGCCAGCAAAAAAGACGCGCGAAGGGGGATGCTAAACGCATCCCTTCGTGTGCCTTACGGTGCGGTGGTGGCGCCGCCGGCGTTGGCGGTAATGGTCTTGAACAGCGCGTCCACTTGGGTTTGCAGCGTAGCCATTGTGGTGCCCGATTTTTCCATGGTCGCGGCCAGGTCCTGAACAGATTTCACCTGGGCCGCCTGTGCAGTGACGCCAATGTTCTGTACGGCTGTATTGACGGTGCCGATCCTGTCATTGACCATGTCGGTGATCCGCTGGGTCAGCCCGCCTTTGTACTGGCTGTCAAACGTGAGCCCGACCACGGCGGTGTCGCCCGCAGCCACCACGGTGGCTTCCGATACCTCACTTAACTTTTCCAGTTCAGCCTCGATGTCGTTGGAAACCTTTTTTGCCTCCTCCATCGTCGTGATCGCCGCGCCCGTTGTTCCGGGCGCGGTGGTCGTGGGCGTTACAACGCCGGGGCTGGGGCTGGCAGCCGGCATTACGCTGGGAAGGATCGACGGGCTGGGCATCATCGTCGTGGCTGCGGGCGACGGAGACGGCAAGACATCCGCATTGCTTGTACATCCTGCCAGCAGCACCAGCGCAAACGCGCACAGCATGGTGAGAATCCATTTTTTGTTCAAGGTATTCGCCTCCTCGCGGCTATTGTGTGCAGAAGGTCCCTGTCTTATCAGCACCAAACCATGGAAAGAAACGCAGTGAAAAAGCAACATCATTTTTTTGTCAGCCCATTAAAAAACCCGCGTTTTTCAGGCGCAGGTTTTAGGCAGCCTGGGGGTAATGCGGCCCCCTCAATGCTCCACAAAGGCTATTGATCGCAAAAAATGCGAGTATTTTGCATCATGTCATGCTTTCCATCTTTGCCGGCGCTCAGCCTGGCCGCATTGCCCTCCCGATAGGCCATCTCCCATATGGAGATTGCAAAGGGAATCCCTCAGGCTCCGCCGCCCTTTGCTGGAGGGCCGGGGGGCAAAGCCCCCTGGACTTGCTCGATCATACCGAGCACGGCCAATGTGCCGTCGGCGGCGGGCGCATTTTGCAAAGCGGCGCGCAATTTGCCGCGGCATTCATATAATTGATGAAGGGCGTCAACCAGGGAATCAGCCGTCAGCTCCTCCTGCAAAAGCACATGGCACAGCCCACGGCGCTCATAGCTCTTGGCATTGAGAATCTGGTCGCCCCTGCTGGCGGTGCGGGGATAGGGGATCAGAAGCATAGGCTTTTGAAGCGCCTGAAATTCGCACAGCGCATTGCTCCCGGCCCGTGAAAGTATCAAGTCGGCGGCGGCAAAGGCGTCGGGGAGCTCTTCGCTCAAAAACTCCCTTTGCCAGTAACCTTGCGTGCCGTCAAGGGCAGGCTCCAGGTTTCCCCGGCCGCAGATGTGCATTACGTCTATCCGGGGCAGTATTCTTGGCAGCGCCGTGCGAAGGACCTGGTTTACGCTTTGCGCCCCGGAGCTCCCCCCCATCATCAAAAGCACCGGCTTGTGGCCCTGCATCCCGGCCATGGCCAGACCTCTGGCGCGGCTGCCGGCAAAAAGCTCCGGCCTAAGCGGCGTGCCCGTCATGACCGCTTTCTTGCCAAGGGCCGCGGCGCACTCCGGAAAGGTGGCTGCGATCTTTTTTGCAAAAACGGCGCAGATGCGGTTGGCAAGCCCCGGTGTGAAATCGCTTTCGTGCAATACCACCGGCACCCTGTAAAGCCATGCGCCAAATACCACCGGCACAGACACGAACCCGCCCTTGCTGAAGCATACGTCCGGCTTGAGCCTGCCCATCAGCCGGGCAGACTGCATAGCCCCAAAAAGAACCCGGAACGGGTCGGTAAAATTTTTCCAGCTAAAATAGCGGCGCAGCTTTCCGCCTTTCACGGCATGGTACGTAACGCCGGAAAGACGGCATACCATGTCCCGCTCCATGCCCGCCTCGGTGCCGATGTAGTGGATATCATATCCGGCTTCCAGCAGATGGGGGATCAGCGCCAGGTGGGGCGTCACGTGGCCGGCGGTTCCGCCCCCGGTCAGCACAATACGCTTCAAAAAAAGGCCTCCTTGAAAACACTTGGTATAGTATAGCACAAAAGGAGGAAAATTTGCACATTTGAACGAACTGTTGAGCAGCAGAAAGGATGTGTCCCATGAAATACCTGCTGGTGATCGGCGACGGCATGGCGGACAAGCCATTGGCCGAACTGAAGGGCAAAACACCTCTTGGCCATCTTGAATTGCCGGCTATGGGCATATTGGCCGGCAGCGAAACGGGAACGGCGCTGACGGTGCCAGAGGGCGTAACGCCCGGCAGCGACACGGCCATACTGAATATATTCGGCTATGATCCAAGGAAATGCTATACGGGCCGCAGCGTTCTGGAGGCGGCGGGGGTAGGCGTACTGCTTAAGGAGGGGGAGGTATCCCTGCGGGTTAACCTGTGCGCCATGGAGGACACGGCGAACGGGCTTGTGATCCGCAGTCATAACGGCGGCAGCGTGGAGGGGGATGAAGCCCAAACGCTGATGCGGGATTTGACGTCACACCCGGACTACAAATCCCTGGCGGATAGGATGGGGCTGTCCATCACCATCAGCAGAAGCTTCCGCCATATCGGCGTGCTCCGGGGCCCGGTGCCTGGGGATGCCGCCTTTTCACTGACAGAGCCGCATAACATACTGGATCATGCCATCGAAGGGCACTGGCCTACAGGGTACCTGGGCGGGCAGATCGAAGCGCTGATGCGCCTGAGCCATCGCATTTTGGATGCACACCCCGTCAATATTTCCCGCAGAAACCGGGGCCTTTTGCCCGCCAACATGATCTGGCCTTGGGGCCCTGGCCGGGCAATAAGGCTGCCTTCCTTTCAAGAAAAGTACGGCCATTATGGCTCCGTTATCAGCGCCGTGCCTCTTGTATGGGGCATCGCCGCGCTGGCCGGGCTGAAAACGCCCAAGGTGGCCGGGGCGACGGGCGACCTGGACACAAATTATGAGGGCAAGGTGGATGCGGTCATCGCCGCCCTTCGGGCAGGCGACGATTTTGCGGTGCTGCACGTGGAAGCGCCGGATGAAATGTCCCACGCCGGCGATCTTCCAAAAAAGCTGGAGGCCATCCGCCGGCTGGACCGGCGCGTCATCGCGCCGCTGCTTTCCCAGCTGCCGGCGCTGGGTGATTTTCGCCTGCTGCTGCTAAGCGACCATCTGACGCTGCTTTCCACCAGGGGCCATGACGGTTCCCCCGTGCCCTTTGCGCTGTATGACAGCCGCCGCCCCGGCACGCCCGGCAGGCTTTGCGAGGAAACGGCCGCAAAGGGGCTTTATCTGAAGGAAGGAACGCAGATCATGGCCCATTTGTTCGAGCAGGCATATTAAACGGCTGCCTTTTTGAAACAATCCATTGATTCACCCGGCGTAAAAAGGGGTATATTATCAGCAGGAAAACCGCTAGGAGGTGACTGATATGGAGAACTCCCAGAACGAAAGGCTGAACCCCGAACCGCGCAAACCGGAGGAGGATATCTCCTTTGATGAAAGCGTATGCTCCGCAGAATTTTCGCAGGGCTGCACACTGCCGGCAGGCGAGCAGCTCGATCAGCCGTAACAGGCTGTTTGCATATAACATCCCGCCCCCCTCCGCCCCTGACGGGCGGAGGGGGGCGGGGTGTTTCAGTGTGTCAACAAAGTGGCTGTCGCCACTTTGTTGAGCTTTTCCCTCGCTGCACTGCAAAATGGCGGTGCCATTTTGCGGCCGTTCGCTCGGGCAAGGAGAGAATTTCTTCGAAATTCCTCCGCAAACCACCGCACATGTCGCTGGTTT
>JAEWNM010000133.1 GCA_023392755.1 Bacillota bacterium | reverse complement strand
TCGTGAAGGATATCATCCTGAAGCTGAATGCTGGCGAAACGGTTGATGCCTTCACCCTGGTAAAGGATGAGGCGTTCTGCGCCCCGGGCATCACCTCTGAGTTTGCTACCACCATGACCGATGAAGTCCTGGCCGGCCGCAAGTACTGACACCCGCATGGCGGGCAGTCTCCGGCATAGCATCAGGTGAAAACCAGGATAAGTGGGAGAGGCCGGACAGCACCTCCCACTTATCCGTTTATGAGCAGGCTTGGCGGCATGACGCCTGCCCTCCGCAAGACTGATAAGGGAAAGGATCGGATGGCCATGGAGGAACAAATCGTCCTGACCATGCGCGGCATCACCATGACTTTTCCCGGCGTGATAGCGCTGGATGACGTGGATTTCACACTACGCAAAGGTGAAATCCACGCGTTGATGGGTGAGAACGGCGCCGGCAAGTCTACGCTCATTAAATGCTTGACCGGTGTAAATGACTTTGACAAGGGCGTAATCCGTGTGGACGGCATCGAAGGGCCTGTACACAACCGCTCCACGCTGGAAGCGCAGAAGCACGGCATATCCACTGTGTATCAGGAAATCAATCTATGCCCCAACCTGAGCGTGGCGGAGAATCTGTTCATCGGCCGGGAACCGAAGACAAAGCTGCATACCATTGACCACAGGGCCATGGCCAAACGGGCCGCCAAGCTGATGGAAGAGCTGGAACTGAAGATTGACGTGATGCAGAACCTGGAGAACTATTCACTGGCTTTGCAGCAGATGATCGCCATCGCCCGCGCTGTGGACATGGAGTGCAAGGTGCTCATCCTTGATGAGCCGACATCCTCGCTGGACGACAATGAAGTGGAGAAGCTCTTTTCCCTCATGTGCAAGCTCAGGGCTAAGGGCGTGGGAATCATATTCGTAACGCACTTTCTTGAGCAGGTGTATGCCGTTTGCGACCGCATTACAGTGCTGCGCAACGGGCAGTTGGTGGGGGAGTATCCCATTGCCGACCTGCCCCGGGTGAAGCTGATTGCGGCCATGATGGGCAAAGACATAGACGACCTTGCGAAGATCAGGCATGAGGGCAGCAAGGACATTAAGGAAGAGCCGCTGATAGACGCGAAGAATCTAAGCCGCATGGGCAAGATCAAGCATTTCGACCTTGCAATCCGCAAGGGCGAGGTTGTTGGCCTCACAGGCCTTTTGGGCTCAGGCCGCAGCGAACTGGCGCGCACCATCTATGGTGCGGAACGAGCCCAAACGGGTACGCTGAAGGTAAAAAACAGGCTTGTAAGGATTGCCCACCCCATCGACGCGATGAACCACGGCATGGGCATGCTGCCGGATGACCGCAAGGCTGAAGGCATTATCGATGATCTCTCCGTTCGGGAAAACATAATCCTGGCGATTCAGGCGAGGCGCGGTATGATGAAGCAGTTGCCCATGAAGGAGCAGTGCGAGATTGCGGATAAATTTATAGAACTATTACAGATAAAGACCCCCGGCCGCGAAACACTGACAAAGCAGCTTTCCGGCGGCAACCAGCAAAAGGTTATCCTTGCCCGGTGGCTTGCCACCGCCCCGGAATTTCTTATTCTTGATGAGCCGACCCGCGGCATTGACATCGGTACCAAAACGGAAATTCAAAGGCTGATTATACAGCTTGCCGACGAAGGAAAAGGCATCATCTTTATCTCTTCCGAGATTGAGGAGATGCTTCGTACCTGCAGCCGGCTGGCCGTGCTTCGGGATCATGAAAAGGTTGAAGAGCTTTCCGGGGAGATGACACAGGAGAGTGTTATGCATGCAATCGCAGGAGGTGAAAAGCGTGACATTTCTTAAAAAGCTCACCCGCATGCGGCTGTTCCTGCCGGTTTTCAGCATGTTCCTGGTAATGGCGGTGAACATCGTTTTTGACCTTGCCAAAGGCAATGTGTTCTACAACTTTTTCACGATCACCATCAAGAATGGCGTACTCTACGGCCGGCTGGTGGATATCCTAAACCGCGGCAGCGAGGCCGCCATCCTTGCCATTGGCATGACATTGGTGGTATCCGCCTCTGCCGGTGCCGATATATCTGTTGGATCGGTTATGAGCCTCGCCGGCGGCGTATGCTGCATGCTGCTGGCCGGCTTTGGCAATGTGAACGTGTCACAGTATGCGGTGCCCCTGTGGGCAGGCATCGGCGCGGGCATCCTGGTGGCCTGCCTGTGCGGTGCGTTTAGCGGTTTTCTGGTCTCCTACATGAACATACAGCCAATGGTGGCAACGCTCATCCTGTTCTCGGCCGGACGTGCACTCGGCTTGCTGCTGTGCAACAGCATGATTGTGTACATCCGTGTTCCTTCGTTCCGGCTGTTTGGCGGGTACGCCGGGATATTCCCCACCCCCATCCTGATCGCTGGGGCGTGCGTTGCGGTTATGGCGCTGATATTGAAATTCACGGCGCTGGGCATGTATGTGCAAAGCGTGGGCATCAACGCAAAGGCCGCCCGTATCGCGGGATATCAGTCCAAGCGCATCATCTTTACGGCTTTTGTCATCAGCGGCCTGTGCGCCGGCATCGCCGGCATCGTGGCCACCAGCCGCATCTACTCGGCAGATACCAATAACATCGGGCTTGGCCTGGAGTTGGATGCCATCCTGGCCGTGGCCCTGGGCGGGAACAGCCTTGGGGGCGGCAAATTCAGGTTCTCCGGCTCCATCATCGGCGCGTTTACCATCCAGGCTATCACAACAACACTGCTCACGCTTGGTATATCCTCGGCGCAGGCGCCTGTATTCAAGGCCATTATCGTAATTCTGATCGTTACCATCCAGGCTCCGGCCGTAAAAGCATACTTTCTCAAGCGCGCCTCCCGCAAGGCGCTCAAAGCCTGCAAGGAGGCGATCAGCGCATGAACAGCCCAATGCTTGCAAGGCGTTCCCGCAGGCAAATGAACTCAAACGGTGTGCTCCTGCTCATTACCATCCTTCTGTTTGTGGCTATGTACCTGGCTGGCTGTATCGTTTACGCTGAAAAGGGTTTCGCGTATCTGCAAACGTTTTTGAATATCCTTATCAACAATGCCGGCTTGATCTGCGTCACATGCGGCATGACCTGCGTGATGCTGACCGGCAGCATCGACATATCGGTTGGCGCGCTGATTGCTATGGACTGCATGTTCATCGCCGTCGGCATTGAATACTGGGGCATGTCAGCACCCGTCCTGATGCTGCTGGTCCTATTGATCGGCGTGGCGTTCGGCCTTGTACAGGGCCTATGCGTGGGATATCTGGGTATCCAGCCCTTCATTGTCACCATGGCGGGCATGTTCTTCGCCCGTGGCATGACGGCCATGATCAGCACCCAGCAGGTGACCATCAAAAGCAGTGAATTCTTTGTATACCTTGCCAACCTGAAGTTTTCCATTCCCTTTGATATTGGGGCGTATGTCAACAAAAACGGGAAAATGATGGTCCCTTACTTCCGGCTGCCGGTCATCATCGCAATTGCGGTGCTGATCATCACGTTTCTTGTGCTGCGCTATACCAAGTTCGGCCGCAGCCTGTACGCGGTGGGCGGTAACCAGCAATCCGCCGCCCTGATGGGATTGGATGTGAAGAAGACACGCATGAAGGCTTTTGTGTTTTCCAGCGTGCTGTGCTCTGTCGGGGGTATCTGCTACTGCCTCAATACCATGGCCGGCACCACAACACAGGCGCTTGGCCTTGAAATGGATGCGATCTCCTCCGCGGTCATCGGCGGCACGCTGCTGACGGGAGGCGTTGGTAATGTTGCCGGCTCATTCTTCGGCGTTCTTATTAACGGTACGATTTCCAGCCTGGTCAAAACAAACGGCAAGCTGGTATCTTCATGGTCCAACGTGGTTACGGCCCTGCTGCTGTGCTTTTTCATCGTGCTGCAGGCGGTATTTGCCAAATGGAAGGTGCGCTCCCGCATATAGTACGTCCATTCAACCTGGTGCTGTTATTTCATATCCGCATAAATATCCCGGATGTTGCCCAAAGCGGCATCTGCGGTGTACAGTGTATGCATTGCCGGGGGAAACATCCGCGCGGCTTGGTCTGCGTACCGTTTCTTGCGAAAAACATAAGAACGAAAGATGGGCCGTTTGTTTATTGCGGTAAGGAGCGGGCGGATGCAGCAGCTTGCGAATTGATCCATGGAACTGATAAAACGATAAGAACACATTCTGTTCCTGTGTAAGGGACTTTTTTTGTTTGGCTTGTCGACTGGCAAAGCTTCTTTCCTGGGTAGACTTTGGGGTGCGAATCCATTATAATGGCCCATAGAGCACATCGGCAAACAGGAGAAACAGCATGCAGATGAAACTGGATGGGGCATGGAAAGCGGTCTTCCCCGATGGGGACGAAGCACGTATTTATTTGCCGGGTACACTGGATACCAATAGGATCGGTAAACTCAATACGGAAAAATATGCAGGGAAGCTTACACGCCTGTACACATTCGAAGGTCCTGTAACATTTGAAAAAGAGGTTCATGTCGATGCGGCGCTGGCAGGCAAACGCATTTTTTTATGCATTGAACGCTCGCGGATGGTCCGCGTTATCATCAACGGAAAGGAAACCGGCTCCGTCAGGCCCTGGACGCTGAACACGCCCTCTGTTTTTGATATCACCGCGCTTTTGCGCTTTGGGCAAAACAATCTGCTGCAGGTGATCTCCGACAACAGTTATCCCGGCATGCCTTATGAGGCAATCGTTTATTCCACGACGGCCACCGATGAAACCCAAACCAACTGGAACGGGCTGCTGGGCGACATATCGCTGCGGACGGAAGAAATGAATTACATTTCGGCTGTGCAGGTGTATCCAGGCAAGGTCCAGGCTGATATATGGCTGGAGGCCGACTGCATGCTGGGCTATTCAGGCGGTATCACCGTATCCAGCGATGCTTTTGTTGAGCCTGTCATGTCATGCATAAGCGTGCAGGCCGGGCAAACCGCCCGCATACACATCGGGTCCGCAATCATCAGAAAGGATGTCCGGAAATGGGATATCGGAGAAGGTGAATTGTACCGTGTGATTGCGTCAGGAGAGGACATGCCGGTCTTTGAAACGTATTTTGGCATACGCACTTTTGGGGTTGGTGAAGACTGCCGCTTTTCCCTGAACGATCATGCCGTTTTTTTGCGTGGCGAAACGAATTGCGCCGTGTTCCCCGAGACGGGGCATCCGCCCATGACGGTGGAATCATGGCGGACGATATTGGCAGCTTATCGTGCATATGGCGTCAACTGCGTGCGCTTTCATAGCTGGTGCCCGCCCGAGGCTGCATTTGCCGCGGCGGACAGTACAGGCATGCTGATGCAGCCGGAGCTTTCACACTGGAACCCCAGGAATGCTTTTGAAAATGATGTTGACTTTGAGTATTATCAAAGAGAACTGGAGGGGACGCTGCTCTGGCTGGCAAACCATCCTTCTTTTGTAATGCTTACCTTTGGCAACGAGCTGCATGCGGGGGATAAGGGGCATGATCGAATGGACGGGCTGCTGGCAAGAGCCCGGTCGTTGGATGCAACACGTCTTTATGCAAACGCGTCCAACGCGCATTACGGCAAACTGGGGCCGGATGCGCAAAGTGATTTTTACACCGCCCAGGGTTGGGATGGCGATCTTTTGCGGGGCATTGCCACAACCTGCGAAGCGGGCTCCGCAAAGTTGCCGGGGCATATCAATACATGCTACCCATCCACGCAGCATACATACGATTCCGTTGTGAAACGTGTGCATCAAGAATTCCATCAGCCTGTTTTCAGCTTTGAGGTCGGGCAATTTCAGGTGCTTCCTGATTTTGCCGAGTTTGACGCATTTCGCGGTGTGACACGTGCGTACAATTACGAAGCGGTCAAAGCGCGGGCTGAGAGGGCGGGGCTTTTGCCGCGCTGGAAAGAATATGTGCAGGCGACGGGAGAATTGGCAAGGATTTGCTATCGGGAGGAAATTGAAGCCGCCCTTCGAACCGAAGGTATGGGCGGTATCTCATTGCTGGGGTTGCAGGATTTTCCGGGCCAGGGGACTGCGCTTGTGGGAATGATGGATAGTCATATGAGGCCCAAGCCTTACCCATTTGCTGCCCCGAAAGCCTTCTTAGTATACTTTGCGGATTGTGTGGCGCTGGCGGTACTTCCGCGGTATACCTATGATTCATCCGAATATCTGGAAGGAACTCTCCGCTTTTCCAATTATACGCGCGCTGCAGTGGAGGCGGAATGCGGATGCGCCTTGGCGGAAAACGGGCGGATCATTGCCCGGCAGCGCTTGGGCATACGCCGCCTGCCTTGCGGCGTGCATACTGCGGGGCAGTTTCGCCTGCCGCTGAAGGCTGCATCCGCGCCTGTACAGTTGGAACTGGATGTATGGGTGGGGGAATGCCATAACACATATCCTGTGTGGGTTTACGCCGGCGGACATATGAATTGCCCGCCTTCTGTAAAGGTTTACGACAGGCTGACCCGGGCCGTGCTTGAAGAGGTCATGGCAGGCGGAAATGTGTTTTTAACGCCGCCGGCAACAAGGGATAAATTTCCTCTCTCCATCGGTGGGCAATTCAGCACTGACTTTTGGTCGATGGGCACCTTTGGCTATCAGGATGGCGGCATGGGCTGCCTGATCGATGCAAAGCATGGTGCGTTGGCAGGGTTCCCGACACAGACGCATTCCAACTGGCAGTGGTGGATTATGAGCAGAGGAAGGCCGATGATGCTAAAGGATGGACTGGCTGATATCCGTCCAATTGTTGAGGTTGTGGACAGCTATTGCCGCCTGGAAAAGATGGCATTGCTTTTCGAAGCTCGCCTTGGCGGTGGCAAGATTATGGTAAGCAGTATGGGCTTGCTGGAAAATCAGCAATATCCTGAAGTACAAGCATTGCTTGCCAGCATTCTTGCCCATATGGCATCCGACGATTTCAGGCCTGTACACGTTATTGAGCCGGCTGATCTTATGTCACTGTTGTGTATAGAAGACGAATGAATGAAACCAAAGGCGAATGGAGTGCTGATAATGCAAAAGAAGATGACTGCCATCCGCCCCTGCCCTGCTGTATTGCTTGCCCTGTTGATATTTGCATCACTTGGGGTAGCTTATGCCCAGGAAAGCTCCAAGCATCAGGAATCGGAGCAGATGTACCGGGATGATTTCTATACCGCCGTCAACGGAGAGTGGCTTCAAACCGTGCGCATTCCGGACGGTGAAACCCATACCAGCTTGATCATGGATATGAGAATGGAAAACTGTCAGCAGATGCTGGCGATTGTGAAGAAACTGCTGGGGAAGGAACATGAACCTGGCTCCAATGAACAAAAGCTGTGCACCTATTATCGGACGATGATGGATATGGAAAGCCGCAACAGGGAAGGCGTTTCACCGCTTCAGCCCTATCTGGAGGCCTATGAAAAGGCGCAGAACCTGGAAGAACTAATGACGGCTCCCTATATGATGAATACGGGAATCTCAACAACTGGTGGACGGAGCAAGACTATGAGCAGTCTGAAGAAAAATGCAAAAAAGTGATTGCACTTTATGATGGCGTTGAAATATTGCCCGGCATATTCGCCGACGGTGAGCTGACACTGGGAGAAAATATTGCTGACCTTGGGGCCATGAGTTGCATGCTGGAGCTGATGTCCCATATGGAAAACCCCGATTACAGGACATTTTTTGAGGCGCACGCGGCTTCCGAGCGAGGGCACGCAAGCGAGCAGTTCATTAGAGTAACGACGGCTCAAGATACGCACAGCATGTTTCCGCTCCGGGTGAACCGGGGGGAGCCCAGCTTTCAGGAATTTTACGATACCTACGGCGTTACGGAAGGGGACGGCATGTACATCCCCCCGGAGGATCGTGTAAGCATCTGGTGAGGCATACCCTCCCATTTGTTCCAATGGGGGAAATGCGGATGAACCAAAAGTGATTTTTGCTAAAAAACCTGTTATTCGCTTGCTGCAAGCATGTTATCCACCAGCCGCTCGTACTCATCCACCAGGCTGCTGAAATAATCCAGCGCCTTCTGATATGTTTCCTCTTCCAGGGGATCAATGCCGGCAGACTTTAGCAGCTCGGCGGGAGGCTGGGAACAGCCCAAGGCAAGAAAGTTCAAATACGCTTCCACGGCACCTTCCTCACCGTTGACGATGGAGGTGCAAAGGGAAGCAGCATAGCTCACGGCGGCGGCGTACTGATACACGTAATAGTTATAATAGAAGTGCGGAACACCCGCCCAAAGATAACGGGAATCGGGGAATGTTTTCACCGTATCACCCCGGTACTCCAGATACAGGTCACGCCACAAATCGCTTATTGTTTCAGCATCCAGGGATTCCCCTGCTTCCACCGTCTTGTACATGGTATCCTCAAACTCGGCGAATAAGGCCTGGCCAAAGAAGGTGCCGGAGAACATGGAAAGCATATTCTCAAGGTAGAACAGCTTTTCCGCGTCATCGGCAGCATTGCTCATCCTATAGGTGTAGTACAGCAGCTCGTTGGTGGTGGAAGCAACTTCGTGTGTGAAGTTTGTGGGAGACTGATAGAATGCACTTTGATTCCTGGCGGAAAGATAGCTGTAAATGGAGTGGCCCATTTCATGGGCGATGGTGCTCACATCATCCGGGATGCCGACAAAATTGAACAGCATATAGGGCAAAAATTCATGGCCCACCATGAAGGAGAAGGCGCCGGACATCTTTGTGTCACTGGGGTATACATCCAGATGGCTGCTTGCAACAATCTCATCATAAATGGCCAGATAATCCTCGCCCAGCACGCTAAGCGCTTCGCGTACAGACTTTATGGCCTTGTCATACGTAATATCGCCGGCGGAATAATCGGAAACATAATCAGCCGTGTCAAAGGGATATTGCTCATCCAGCTTCAGGCCGCGCTTATGGGCGCTCAAGTAGCGCCGATAATCCGGCGCACCTTTATGTGCGGCTAAAATCAGCAAATCGTACATAGCCGGATCAACATCGCTGCCGGCAAGGGCTGCTTCACGGGAACTTTCGTAATTGTTGATCTGGGCATAAGCCCAGAACTCCGCTGCGTTGGCCTCCAGAAGGGCGGCAAATGTATTGGCATATGGCTTATACTTGGTAAGGTATGCCTCATTGCACATCCCTTTGAAATCACGGTCGTATTTGCCGCCATATACGATCTGATCGTACATCGCGTCAGTCAGTTCGATCTCCTCACCGTTTAAGCCTGTAATCACGGGATTGGGAAGGTCTACGTTGTTGAATAGATCGTAGACAGCGGCGGCGCGGCCCATTGCCGGGGAAAGTACGGCCAGGGTAGACAGCACTTCTTCGCTTAGGGGCTGATGGTCGGGGTCTACAAAATCTTCAAATGCATAGGCATAGGGTGCAAGCAGGGGATCAGAGATAATTTCCTGCCGCTTTTCCATGGGCAGGGCGAAAATCTCCGGGGTTACAAAGGCGCTCATCTGGCTTTCCACACTGCCCTGCAGCGTGAGCTTGGACATCAGGTTGGAGTAGACGCTGTCTGAAGGGTTCAGGCTGTAACCCAGGTAGGCATACATGTACAGCTTGTTTTGCAAACGGGTCAGCTCGCCCAAATAGGCAAACTGATAATAATCCAATATGCTGCGAGCATCCGAAAGTTTGCCCCGGTAGGCTTCATGGCCCTGGATCAGCTCGTTCACCTTGTCATAGTCCGCCTGCCATTCATCCACTGAGGCGTATATCTCCGTCAGTTCCCATTGTGTGGGGTATTTCCCCGCCTCCGCCATGGTGGTATTCAGGCAGCAGCCCAGCGCCAGTACCAGTGCCAGCAGTATGCATAGCTTGCGTTGCATTTCGCTTTTCTCCTTTTTAATCCGGTGATGCTTTGGTGAGCAATATTGGAAAGTATCGCCAATGCTATAATTGTATCATAGGCGGGAGAGGCATGCAACAAATTCAGGGCATGCATCATGCAGCCACAATCCGGCCCCACCTGATTCGCATGCATGCAAAATGAAAACGCAACCCGCGGCTACATGATCCGGGTAGGGTGAGTCTGATTCGGCTAATAATATGAAATCAGAAATAATGAATGTACGGAGAATTGAAGTGTTTTGACATGCCTATACGGATAGTACGGGCGAAAATACCACAAAACGGAGTATGAAGGAAATGAATACATTTATTATAATAGAAAGGGAGACGATGCCAAATCCATATGCTTTGCTGCGGTACGGGGAAATTCCAACGGCACTTTGAATGATTGGCGGTTGCTATCTCCAATCAGAAGTGAAGAACACAAAAAGGAAGGGATACCATGAAGAACATTTCCATTACCAAAAAACTATTGCTCATCAATACTCCTGCCATTATTTTACTGATTGTACTGTCATTTATTCTGATATTCAATCTTGGTGATATGAATAGGGAGACTGAAGAGACACTCTATAATGAACTTTATGTCACGACATCTTCCCTGCTGAATGCAGACAGGGATTTTTACCAGGCATTGACAGCTGAAAAAGACTATGTGTCGTTGAAGAATAATGCATCCGGTCCTTTATCAGCCGGTTCGTTGGAAAGTTTCATAGGCAGCTTTCATGAAAACGCTGATCAGGCGGAGCAAAGGATAACAGATGCTTTTGCTGTCCTTAAAAACAACAAAGAGCTTTATCAGGAATTTCTGCACCCAACAGCCAATGTGTCATTGAAGCAGCTTCAGGACAGCTTCACAAAAGCATTTGACACCTGGTATCAAACCAATCCTGTCACCAACGCGGGGACAGATAGCGCAGCGCATCAAGCGGCCTTTGATGCCGCCCGCGAACCTATAAACCTGATGTCAGAATTGCTTGATGCTTACGCTCAAAGCCGGACACTTGCCATGCAGGAAAAAATTGACCAATCAACGGTTGGGTTTATAGCCATTGTTATTGTTGCCGCAATAGGGCTCACATTGTTGACGCTGTTTGTAATCCGGTACATAAAGGGCAGCATTACATATATCACAGGCATCAGCAAACGCATAGCCGGGGGCGAACTGTCGCTGAATATTGACAAGCGCTATTTTGCCAGGGATGAAATTGGGCAATTGACGATTTCCATGGGTGAAATACTGGAGAGATTGGGCGAATACAAAAAATATATTGATGAAATCGCTTCGGTTCTTGGAAACATGAAGCAGGGTGATATACGTATCAAGCTGACCCATGACTATGACGGCGAATTTGCATCAATCAAATCCGCCTTGCATGGGATATCGGAATCACTGAATCAAACATTGTCTACTATCAACATTGCTGCAGAGCAGGTCAGTACAGGTTCAAGTCAAGTTGCAAGCGGTGCTCAGGCTTTAGCGGCAGGGTCGACCGAGCAGGCATCGGCGATTGAAGAATTGAGCGCATCCATAACGAAGGTGGCTTCCCAGGCAGGTGAGAATTCTGCAAATGTCATTTCTGCCGCACAATATGTGAAACAGGCTGTTTCAGGGGTTGGCGATGGGAATAGGCAGATGAGCCAATTGACAACCGCTATGGATGAGATTGGTTCAGCATCAAGTCAAATTGCAAGCATAACGAAAGTAATAGAAGATATCGCATTCCAGACCAACATACTTGCATTGAATGCAGCCATTGAGGCAGCCCGTGCAGGCAGTGCGGGGAAAGGTTTTGCGGTAGTGGCAGATGAGGTTCGAAACCTTGCGGTAAAATCGGCTGAAGCTGCCAAAAAGACATCAGAGCTATTGCTAAACTCCGTAAATACAATAACCCAGGGAACGCAGATTGCTGTGCAAACCGCCAGGATTCTTCAGGAAGTCGAAGAGAAGGCTTCTCTTGTAAACGATAGCATCGTCAAAATTGAGCAAGCCTCCACAGAACAGGCCACTGCCATTGATCAAATCAAGCAAGGCCTAAACCAGGTGTCGGCTGTAGTGCAGACAAACGCGGCAACTGCTGAGCAAAATTCAGCAACAAGTGAAGAGATGTCTGCGCAGGCGGCAACACTGCGGGATGAGGTTTCCAAGTTCAGACTAGATGCCAAGTATACATCATCCGGCAATTCACGCATTTCTCTTCTGGACGCATGAGCGAAGACGGTCAATGTTTATGCGCAGGCATCTGCATATTTGAATTGCACTGACAGCAGGATTCATACTTTACAAGGACAATATTCATCCCCAAAGGCGGAATGGATGGTCAGGTACCAATAACATGCAAAAAGACTGCCCTCGCTTGCGCGTGAGGCAGTCTTTTTTATTTACAGTCTGAGGGAAGCTTCTTGCGACGCTGCCCCGGCTTTGCTGGGAGTTTGGATGCGTGCGGGTTTAGCCGATATTTTTTGCGAGCCGCGTTTGGAGCGCTTTCATATCGACGTCGCGTACGTTGGCCTTGCCGCTTTGCACCAACTGGGCGGCAGCCGCACCGGAGGCTTGACCCAAAGCGCAGCAGTAAGCGATGTTTCTGGCCGCGGAAAGAGCCGGGTGGGTGGCGCTGAAGCAGCGGCCGGCCATGTAGAAGTTGTCAAAGTCGCAGGAGATGATGGCACGGTAAGGTACATCATAGAAATCACGGTCGCCCAGTTCGCGCAGAATCAAGCCGTTCTTTGAACCCTTGTGTATCTCTACGCCGCCGTGATTGCTGCACACCGCATCATCGAATCGCCGCAGGCTTTCCACATCCTCCTGCGTGAAGACATAGTCACCCTTGATCCTTCTGGATTCACGGATGCCCAGCATGCTCGCCGAATCCATGAGATACGAATCTTCAAATCCCGGGATAAAGGCCTTGGCAAACCGGAAGATTACATGGCACTGCTTTCGGGTATCCACCATGGCACGGCTCAATTCCACAGAGCTGTCGCCGCGGAACCTGGCAATGGTCGTTGAGTTGATTAGCACATGGTTGGGAGCAGGTTGATTTAGGAATAGAATGCCTCGCTTGAGCAGGATTTCATATTCTTCATCGCTGAACATGCCCGGGTTTTCCAGGTGGCGCAATTCAATCAGCTTCACAAAGTCGGCCATATGCGCGTAGAGCTGGTTTTTGATATTCTCACGGCATGTATCAGGCGACATGAGATGACGCTGGTAGGTAGTGTACTTTGGTGCAAACAGCTCCGGATTGTCGTTCATGTAATCGAACATCTTGTCCAGGTTGCAGTTGCCTATGCGGAACATCAGCGTGGGGGAGGAGGAGTAGTATTCTCCCCCCTCCATCATGCACTGGGCGCCCGCCAGAAAGCCTAGCTGACCGTCGCCGGTGCAGTCCACAAAATACTTCGCCCTTACAGCCTGTGCACCTTCGATGTTGTTGATGATGACGGCCTTCAACGCCCGGCCTTCTTTAACAACGTCGCTGACCATGGTGCCGAAACGAACATCAACACCGCATTCTCCGATCACCATCTGATCCAGTATGATCTTCATCGTTTCAGGATCGATTGGCACCTCAGGGCGGCTCCTGAGATAGTTGGTTCCCTGATAGGTGTCTGCCCGCCTGATAATTTCGGTCGCCAGACCCAAGTTCTGCGGTGCGATGGCGATTTTGCTCATCAGGCCGCTGGTCATCATTCCGCCAAGGCAGAACATCCTTTCAGCAAGCATCACGCGGGCACCGCCTCTGGCCGCACTGATCGCGGCGCCCACACCGGCGCAGCCGCCGCCTGCGACAAAAACGTCGACATCCGCCGCTACAGGAATTTGCTTTTGCGCAACGGTTATGTATTCCATGCTTACTGCTCCTTCATAGGATAGACAGCCTTTTGCAAAGCCTTTACATCGATCTCGCGAATGGTCGCATGACTCTTTACAGCCATGGCGGCAGCCAAACCGGCAGCCTGACCCATGGCCAAGCAAAAGCCGATGTTGCGGTTGGCGGAGAGCGCCAATTGGTCCGCGGACCAGCAGCGGCCTATGACCATCAGGTTCTCAAAGTGCTTGACCAGGATGCTGCGGTAGGAGATTTCCTCATACTCGCCCTTGGTGTAGAGCTCGAAATGGATTCCTGAGCCGGTGGGATTATGGAACTCGATACTGTCATCGCTGCGCATGATGGCGTCGTCAAAACGAATGCGGTTCCAGAAATCATCAACAGTATGGCGATAGTCGCACATTACGCGGCGGGTTTCACGTATGCCAAGTATGGAGCCGGTTTCAAGCAGCGTGGCGTTCTCAAAACCAGGGATGTACTTCTTAAGAAACTTGAAGATGCACCAGTTCTGTTTTCTGCATTCAATGATGGCTGCTGAAATCGCCTTGGCATCCAAACCGTTGAGACCTTTATAACGCCCGGCATTGCACAGTACCTGGTCCCGTATGGGAGTGTTCATAAAGTGCACGCCTGTCCGCAGTTGCAAAACATCCTTTTCCCACTGGCTTACGTTTGCGTCTTCCAGAACCCGCTGGACAGTTTCATTGAAACCGCCAATCTG
Source organism: Bacillota bacterium (assembly GCA_023392755.1). Classification (GTDB taxonomy): domain Bacteria; phylum Bacillota; class Clostridia; order Christensenellales; family Aristaeellaceae; genus JAEWAH01. Next base: position 2,577 of record JAEWNM010000133.1, on the reverse strand, counting down.
AACGAACTGCGGTTTATCGCTCAGGGCATACTCGCGCAACAAAGCAGGCGTCATGACATCCGTGTGCTCACCCCTGCGGTTCTTGCGGCTGAGTTCGCCTGGATGCGCTTCCAGATAGTCGATGGTCTTGGCAAGATCGACACCCGAGATGCGGCTGAGCATATTGGAAGCGGAACAACGGCCGTCATTGTTGACGCCGAACTCGAACTCGGCACCGGCGTGCGCACACAGGTCGCCGTCGCCGGTTGCGTCAATAAAGACATTGGCCGGGATCACGCTGCGGCCGCTCTTGTTTTCCACGATAACGCCCGTTACGCAGGCGCCGTCCTTCATAACGCCTACAACAGAGGTTCCGTAGAGTATTTCGGCACCGGCTTCTCCCAGCATTTCTTCGGCAAGCAGTTTGCATGCCTCGGCATCTACCGGAATCTCCACCATTTCAGACGGGGGCCAGGGAGCGGGGAAAGACTCGTAGGGGATGGCCATTTTAACTTTACCCAAACGCATCAGGAACTCTGTGGGGATGCCGGTCATAAAGGGCTCAATGGCGATCTTCGCCATAAGGCCTGCGGTCATAATGCCGCCGATCATGTATTCACGTTCTATCAGGAGTGTCTTTGCGCCGTTCCTGGCCGAATTCAACGCGGCGGCAAATCCTGCCGAACCACCCCCGGCAACGATGACGTCTACACCATCCAAAATGGGTGTTTCCAGAACCTCGTGATACGTTTTCATGCAAGTCTCTCCTTAATTTTATATATTAACCAAAAGTGTCAACCCTTGATGGAACCTTCGGTCAAGCCGGCGATAAAGAATTTATTAAGAAGGAGATAAACGATAGTCATAGGAAGAATGGAGATGCCGATTCCGGCGAGCATCAGATTCCAGGAGGAAGCGGACTCGCCGCTGGATTTCAGGCTGATGAGGCCGACAACCAGTGGCCACAACATTTTCTTGGAAATTGTGAAAACATAGGGGAGCAGGTAGTCGCTCCATGCCAATCTGAAGGAGATCAGACCGATAGTCGCAACCAGTGGCTTGAGCAGGGGGAATATGATGCTGATGAAGGTGCGGAAGAAACCGCATCCATCAATCTTTCCCGCTTCGTCAAGCTCCTTGGGAATCTGAGATATGTTTCCTGTGGCGATGAACACCTGCGTAGCGTTCATGCCGAACACCCGGATAATGATGGGGCCCCAAAGTGAAGCACTTAAACCAATTGATTTGGCGAGTCTCAATTGGGGATACAGTGCAAGCGTGCCGATGGAAATGAACAGGGAGGCCAGTACCATTTTGTAGACAATCTGTGTGAACTTCGTCTTGCCTCTGGAAAACACATATCCAGAAACGGTTGCCGTAGCAATACAGCCAATGACTACGCAGAAAGAATAGGAGATACTGTTGAGCGTCAGCACGCCGAAGTTTGCCAGATCCCAGGCCTGCTGATAGTTTTCAAAGCGCCACTGGGTGGGAAGTATATTGGTTCCGCCGACTAAAATCTCAGCATTTGTTTTGAAGGAGGAAAGCAGGATATAGATCACCGGAAAAACCGCAAACACCAAGACGATCAGCAGGAAGGCATAAATCAGAACCCGGCTGGCAGCATGCATCGTTTTATGCAAATGACTCACCTTCTCTCACTCATCGATTTCTTTCATCTTCTTTGATATCCGCAGGTAAATCATTGTCACGATCGCCAGAATAATCGCGGTGATGACCGCCAAGGCAGAAGCATACCCAAATTGCGCCCGTGTCTGGCTGTCACCATACTGGAAGAAGTACTTGAAAATATATGTCATAACCACTTCTGTAGTTCCTCCGGGTGCGCCATTGGTTAAAACCAGCAGCAAGTCGGTCATACGCAAGGTTCCCAAGAAACTGAGCATGATGACCAGTTGCAAAACGGGAGAAACCATTGGAACGGTGATATGGAAAAACTGTTGAACGGCATTGGCACCATCGATAGACGCACTTTCATAATTGGTTTTTGGAATGCTTTGAAATCCCATCAGGAAGTAAATCATATTCAGGCCAAAGGTTGTCCAAAGGGAAACCAGGATGATCACAAAAAAGGCATTATTCGTTCTTCCTAGAAAATTGACGTTTTTGTTTATTAAGCCGCACGCTCTCAACAGGGCATTGACGATGCCGTTATAGGAACTGAACATGATCGAAAAAATCAAGCCCACGACTGCGACGCTGAATACGGAAGGCAGGAAGAAGGAAACGCGGAAAATCGAGCTGCCCTTGATTTTGCTATTGAGAATGGCCGCTAAAATGATGGCCAGCGGAATTTCAATGATAAGCTTCAAGCCGGCGATCACCATTGTGTTTTGTAACGAACTCCAGAACATGGGGTCACGGGAGAAGGCACGGAAGAAATTCTCGAAACCGATAAAAATGGGAGTCGTGTAACCGTCATACTCAAACCATGACCAGCGGATAACCCAGATGATCGGATATACGACAAACAGAAGAAAGCCAATGAACATAGGCAGCAGCATAAATACTTCCTGAGCCTTGTCGCCTCTCCCAAGCTTATTGATCATGTTGCTGCGGCTGACTGTGTCGTCCTTG
>JAEWNM010000048.1 GCA_023392755.1 Bacillota bacterium | reverse complement strand
GGGCTACAATGGTGACTTGCCCAGCCGTCAGGCTGGCTATATCGGCGGCTACATGGTCAAGCGGATGATCGAGCAGCAGGAGCGGGCCATGAGCGGCCAGAGCCGCTGACCTTTTGCCGGGATACCGGATAACGGTCCGTGGATATTCAGCCGGCGGCGCGAGCCGCCGGTTTTTCGTTGTGAAAAAGGCGCAGCCATTTATTCATGCGCTGTTTCCTTTCGCACATTTTTTTGCCTGCATGAATTATTCGCATTTCTTGAGAAAGTATGCTAAAATGAAAAAAATGCATGCAAAAGAGGGAAGCATATGGACCGGGCAGAGATTTTGTCCCTGTTTCACAAATGCCATGCCTATCAGGAGGGGCATTACCGTATAGCCGGCGGAAAGCACACCAACCGTTATGTGCAATGCGCCCATTTGACAGAGCAGGCCGGTGTTACGGAAAAGGTATGCCGCGCATTGATAGAGGCCTGCGGCGACATAAAGGCGGCGGCTGTGGTCAGCCCTGCCATCGGCGGCATGATCTTCGGCTTTGAGGTAAGCCGATTGTTGAATTTGCGCTACGTGTATACGGAGCGCCGCGACGGGGCCATGATATTGCACCGGGGCTTTGATATTGAAAAAGGCACGCCCGTTTTGGTAGTGGAGGATGTGGTGACAACTGGCGGGAGCGTGCGGGAAGTGATGGAGATTGTGCGCGCGCTGGGGGGCAATGTGGTGAAGGTTGCCTGCCTGGTGGATCGGTCGGGCGGAAAAGTTGACTTTGGTGTGCCTTTTGTGTCGCTCATTGCCTATCAAGTGGAGACGTGGGACGAAAAAGGGTGCCCCCTGTGTGAAGCGGGGACACCCGTTACAAAACCGGTAGGAAGGCTTTAAGCATTTTTTAGTATTTGCAGCACGCTCTTTTCATCCAGTCTGGAAAAAGGCGTGGGGGGCTGCGGTGCTGAAGGAAATGATCCCAGCGTTTTTTGCAGCCAGATGATATCGTGCCATTTGCCCAATTTGTACCCGGATTTCGGGAAAATTCCCAGTGTTTCAAAGCCGAACGCTTTATGCAGCGCCAGGCTTTTTTCATTGGGCAGGGAAAGCACGCCGTATACGGTTTGATAACCCTGCAGTGTCAGCAGTGCCAGCAACGCGGCATAGAGCCTTCGCCCGATACCCTGTCCGTGATAGTCACGGTCCACATATACGGAAAGCTCGGCGTCCCATTGGTAGGCATCGTGAGGGCGCAGCGCGGAAGCGTAGGCATAGCCCAGCGCTCTGCCGTCCTCTTCGCACACGATAAAGGGATACTGCGGAATAAGCGTATTGATTTTTTCCGCAAAGCTTTCCGCCGTAGGCTCCTTGACGATAAAGGTGATGGCCGTTTCCATAACATATGGGCGGTAGATGCGGCACAGGTCCGCGCCGTCCTCTTTCCTGGCAACGCGAAAAAGCATGGGAAGGCTTCCTTTCTATACGGTTTTCTTTGGTGACAGTTCCTTGATTTTTTTGATATCGCTTTGGGAAACGGTAATGTACAGCGTGCGCTGATTGATATAGGTTACAAAGCCTGCCGGGCTGCCGCCCGGCTTTTTCACGTATTTGCGCAGCGTATAGTCGATGGGCACCCCGGCGCTTTGCCTGCCCCGGCTGTAATAGGCTGCCAACTGGGCTGCCTCCAGCAGTGTGGTGGGGGGGATTTCCCCCTCCTTTTTGATGATGACGTGGGAACCGGGCATGTCCTTGGCGTGGAGCCATGTCTCCTCGCCCCGGGCGGCCGACGTAATCCTGTCGTTTTGCAGGCTGTTTTTGCCTACCATCATCTCAATACCGTCCCGGCTTTCATAGCGGAAGGGAAGGCTTTCCGGCAGCTTTCTTTGCGGCTTGCGGCTGTGGCTGGCCCGCACGTACCCGGCTCTTTGCATTTCCTGCCTGATCTCCGTCAGCTCCGCTTCCTCCACACACTTTTGCAGATCATCCAGCGCGCCTTCCAAAAAGGCCAGCTCCTGCAATGTCTTTTCTTTTTGCGCCGCAGCCGTTTCCTTTGCTGCCCGCGCCTTTTGATAGCGCCTGAAATACCGCTGCGCGTTTTGCGCCGGCGTCAGCTGCTTGTCCAGGGCAATGTTTACAAACCCGCCCTCAGTGTCGTAAAAATTCTGCACCCTTGCCGTATCCTGCCCCTTGCGCAATTGGTACAGGTTGGCGTTTATCAAATCGCCAAGGATACGGTATTCCTCCATCCGCTCGCTGTTTTCCAGCTCCTGCATTTGCAGCGCCAGCTTTTTTTCGCAACGCTCAATATGGGTTTTGAGCAGGCGGTTGAGGGAAGCACTTTTTTGCGTGATGCGCTCCGCCAGGTCACGGGTGGAAAAAAACGCGTCCAGCGCTCCGCTTACACAAGGACAGGCCGCTTGCATGGCTGTATTCCTTGATAGGTAAGGGAAGGGGAAAACATCCACCGCCGTGCCGTCCTGGTCACGCTGTATAACCGGGGGCGCAAGGCTTGGAACAAGGCTCATGAAATCCAACAGCCTCTGACTTAGGGAGGGCAAATCGGCCTCCTCAACAAGCGCTTTGTCGCTTCCGGTCAGGCGGTAAGCAATCTCCTGAGCGGCCACGGAGGAAAGGCCGCGGAAGACATTGGCCAGCGCCTTGTCCAGCCGGCCGGATAGCCCGGCAAGCCTATCCTGTGCCTCTTCTCTGGAAAAAGTGGAAAAGTCCAGCTTGTCCTGGGCGGGAGGCGCTTCGTACAGGAGGCCGGGGAGCACTTCCCGCACGCGGCTCATGTCATGGCCCACGTGCCGGATGGCGTCAATGATTTTCCCGTTTGCATCCACCGCGATCAGGTTGGAATGGCGGCCCATGATTTCCAGTATCAGGGTACGCGTGGTCATGATGCCCAGTTCATCGGCGTTTTCGATTTTCACATACAGCACCCGGTCGCCGCCTATTTGCTGCACGGACAGCACATGCCCGCCCGACAAATGCTTGCGCATCAGCATACAGAACATGGGCGGTTCCATGGGGCTTAGCAGGCTTTGCGCGGTGAGGTGGGCCCTGGCGTTATTGGGGCTGGCGCACAGAAGAAGGCGGTGGTTTTCCCCTTGGCTGCGGATGGTGATGACAAGTATGTCCTTTTCCGGCTGGGCCACCTTATCAATGCGTCCGTTGGCAAGCTTTTCATTCAGTTCCCTGGCAACAAACGTAAGTGTCAGGCCGTCCATGGGCATTGTGCGGTCCTCCTTCATGCGATGGTTGATATTATAATGCCTAAATGCAAATTGCGCAAACGTCTTGTTTCATGAAGCCGCAAATAGCGATTCATAGCAGGATGCATGGGGGCATACACTTTCACTGCAATCATCAAGCAAGGAGTGAGCTTTGTGAAGATCAAGCGGACGGATATCGAGCGCATCCTGATCCTGTGCGCGGTGGCGTTGGTGGTGGTTCTGGCTCTGCGGGGATTGGGGCCGGAATCGACCCAGATCCTGTATGAGGATCAGCCGCTGGACATAACGCAGACCAACGCCCAGATCCAGGGGGAAACGCAGCCCACGGTAGTGTTCTACCAGGACGGTGAGGGCTATCTGGTGCCTGTGACCAGGCAGATAGCCAAGCAGGAGGGGGTGGCAAAGGCGACCCTTGCCCTGATGGTGAAGAGCAGTGAAAACGACCTGCAGGCGGCGAGGCTGGGGCTGCGCACCGTTATCCCCGAAGGCACCACCTTTGACATTAACATCGCCAGTCAAAAAGCAAGGGTGGATATGAGCAAGGAAGCGCTAAGCTGCCAAAGCGCCGAGGAAGAGCTGCTTATGGTGCAGGCGGTGGCCAGCGCCCTGGCAACATTCCCCACGGTGGATGAAGTAAGCTTCCTGTTTGACGGTCAGGCGAGAAGCAAGCTGACCCACGGCACCGATGTCAGCGGCGCGTTTACGGAAGACGGGCTGAATCTGGAGAGCGTATCCACATCCGCTACCGCCAACGCCAACCTGATCCAGCTGTATTTCCCGTCCCAGACGGGGCGGATGCTGATCCCCGTGACACGCACCGTTTTTTCCACCGCCGATCTTACCACCGCCATGCTGGAGTTGGCCAAGGGGCCGAGGGAGGATAGCGGCCTGAACCGTCCGCTGCCCAAGGATTGCGGCCTAAACGGTGTTACCATGAAGGACGGCGTGGTAACGGTAAACTTTACAAAGGAGTTCATGGAGGTATCGCAGCAGTCGGATGGCGGCAAGCAGGCGCTGCGGGCCATACTGTTCACCTGCTCACAGTTCCCCGGCGTAAAGAAGGTGGAAATCCAGGTCGAAGGCGAAAAATTCGTGCCCAAGCAAGAGGATACAGCCACCTTTGTCAACGAGGAGCAGGACGTGCTGGCTCAATATCCGGGCATTATCGAAATCGATTAACAGCAATATTTGCGGGTTTTGGGCAATCCGCAACGGATGCCGGCACAAGAAAAACCAATTTGCGGAAGGAATTTCTTCAAAAAGAAGAACATGATAGCATCAGGGAATCTGGGGATGGGACGGCACAAAGGCGCGCTGCCGGGAAACCGCCTGCGCCTTAACCGTCCCTTTTCATATTGTGTGGGAGGGACAGGCTTTGACAAGAAACGATGGGCGGTTGCCCGACCAGCTCCGCCATTGCGTGATTATACCCGGCTTTATGGGCACGGCGGACGGAAGCTGCCTGATTGAAACAGGAAAGACGCGCGTTATATGTACCGCCTCGGTAGAGGAGGATGTTCCGCCCTTCCAAAAAGGGAAAGGGCAGGGATGGGTGACGGCGGAATATGCCATGCTGCCTGCCTCCACAGGGCGGCGCAAGGCGCGGGACGGCATCAAAAAGGACGGCCGGGGTGTGGAGATACAGCGGCTCATCGGTCGCAGCCTACGCCAGGCGGTGGATATGAAGGCGCTGGGCGAGCGGACGATTACCCTGGACTGCGATGTTCTGGAGGCCGACGGCGGCACCCGCACCGCCTCCATCACAGGGGCGTTTGTGGCTCTGACGCTTGCAGTGGACAAGCTGATCAAACAGGGCAGGCTTTTGCGTTCACCCATATGCCGCCAGGTGGCCGCCGTAAGCGTTGGCGTGGTGAAGGATACGCCCTGCCTGGACCTGTGCTACACGGAGGACAGCGGTGCGCAGGTGGACATGAACCTTGTGATGAACGACCTGGGCGAATTCATTGAGCTGCAGGGCACGGGGGAAGGCCGGGCTTTTTCCCGAAAAGAGATGGATGCGCTTGTGGCATTGGGGGAATCGGGTATCGCCACCCTGATGGCTGCCCAGCGGGAGGCGCTGGGGGAAAAGGCATGCCTGATTGCACCCAGACCCATTTTGGTGGCGGCTACGGGGAATGCGCATAAGCTCAAGGAGCTAAAGGCGTTTTTTGGTGCTTTCTTTGATGTTGTATCCATGCGGGAGGCTGGATTTCAACAGGAAATAGAGGAAAACGGAACCACCTTCCGGGAAAACGCAGTCCTGAAGGCGGAGGCTGTGTCAAGAGCCACCGGCCAGTGGGCGCTGGCGGATGACAGCGGCTTATCGGTGGACGCGCTGGACGGCGCGCCGGGAGTATATTCCGCCAGGTATGCCGGGGTGCACGGCAATGATGATGCCAACAACGCTTTGCTGCTGGAAAGGCTTAAAGGGCAGGAGAACCGGCGCGCCAGATTTGTTTCCGCCATTGCGCTGGCAGCGCCGGGACGGGAAACGGCAGTGGCGGAGGGGGAGTGCCAAGGCGTGATCCTGTCATCGCCCAGGGGAGACGACGGCTTTGGCTATGATCC
>JAEWNM010000043.1 GCA_023392755.1 Bacillota bacterium | reverse complement strand
ACATCCGCAGGCAAGCTTGACAGGGCGGTGCGGCACTGCTATTGTATGGTGGAAAGAAAACGGACAGGCAGCGCTTGCGCGTTCATAAGGTGCTTGGCGCTCCCGTATAAGCAAAGTATATGCCATTGGCAAAGGAGGCTCACATATGGCTCGCTTTCCCATCGGTGTCATGCTGGATTCATTTCAAATGCCTGTTGCGAAGGCGCTTGACTGCGCCGCGCTGTTAGGCGCGCAGGGCATACAGGTATATGCCACCCGGGGCGACATGTCGCCGGAAGCCATGACGCAAAACAGGCGAAGGGAGTTTAGGCGGCGTGTCGCAGACAGCGGCCTTGCCATCAGCGCGCTGTGCGGCGACTTGGGGATGGGTTTTCACCGGCCGGCGGAAAACCCAAGGCTTATCGAAGCCTCCAAGCGTATCCTTGATCTGGCCAAAGACCTGGGCACCGACATCGTCACCACCCATATCGGCGTGGTTCCGGAGGATGAAAGCCATCCCCGCCGCCGTATCATGCAGGATGCCTGCGGGGAGCTGAGCCGCCATGCCGACAGCATGCATGCCCATTTCGCCGTGGAAACAGGCCCGGAGACGGCCGCCACACTGAAACGGTTTCTGGACGGCCTTTTTTCCAAAGGTGTGGCGGTGAACTTTGATCCGGCCAACCTTGTCATGGTTACGGGGGATGATCCGGTAAAGGCGGTGCACACATTAAAGGAATACATCGTCCATACCCACGCCAAGGACGGCGTGCGGTATTACTACCGTGAACCGGAGGAAGTCTACGGCGTGGTGGAATCCCCCATCGTCACCTCCCCCTCCTTTGAGGAACTGCCTTTGGGCAAGGGGCATGTGGACTTTCCAGGCTGGCTCAAAGCCTTATGGGATATTGGCTACCGCGGCTTTCTCACCATAGAGCGGGAAGTTGGCGCCGATCCGTACCACGATATCGCAGGGGCTGTGGATTACCTCAAATGCATGATGGATTAAAGGAGAAAAGCCATGGATAAGTTAAAGGTGGGTGTCATCGGCACCGGCTCCATTTCCCTGGAGCATTTGAACGCCTACAAAAAACACCCGGATGTGGAAATCTATGCGCTGTGCGACCTGGATGAAGCACTGCTGAAAAAGCGGGGCGATGAATTCGGGGTCTCGCGCCTGTACACCAGCGCGGAGGAAATGCTTCGCCTTGCGGAATTGCAGGCCGTCAGCATCTGCGCCTGGAACGCAGCCCACGCGCCGCTTGCCATTGCCGCCCTGAAGGCCGGCAAGCATGTGCTATGTGAAAAGCCCATGGCCACCAATGCCGTCGATGCGAAGGCCATGCTCAACGCGGCCGCGGAAAGCGGAAAGCTGCTTATGATCGGCTTTGTCCGCCGTTTCGGCAACGACTGCGCCATATTGAAGGACTTCATCGGCCAGGGCGCGTTTGGCGACATCTATTATGCCAAGGCTACCTATCTTCGCCGCAAAGGCAACCCAGGCGGCTGGTTCGGCAACAAGTCGCTTTCCGGCGGCGGCCCGCTCATCGATCTGGGGGTGCACGTTATCGACCTGACCAGGTACCTGATGGGCAACCCGAAGCCCGTATCGGTGTATGGCGCAACCTTTCAAAAGCTGTTTGACCGCAGGGATGTGAAAAGCGACCCCGGCTACCGTGCCGCGGGCGCAACGGATCACGACATCTGCGATGTGGAGGACCTGGCCAGCGCCATGATCCGCTATGACAACGGCGCGGTGGTGACGGTGGAGGCCAGCTTTTCCCTGAATATCGCAAAGCCCGTTGGCCGCATCGAGCTGTACGGCACCAAGGCCGGGGCCAAGCTGGAGCCCGACCTGGAAATCTACACTGAAATGAATGGCTACCTGGCGGATGTCGCGCTGCCGATGCGCACCTCCTTAAGCTTCGACGGCCTGTTTCAAAACGAAATCGCCCATTTTGTGGATTGTGTCATGAACGGAACGCCCTGCAAAAGCCCGGCGGAGGACGGCGTGACGCTGATGAAAATCCTGGACGCCATCTATGCATCCGCAAAAACAGGCCATGAAATAACGCTTTAATACGGGAGGGATTCAAATGCGCCTATCGGTATCCAGCTACAGCTATCTGCCCTATATGGAAAAGGCAGGCGCCGGGTATTTCGACATTTGCGATCTGGCCAAAAAAACCGGCTTTGAGGCGATTGAATTCATACCCCTGGAGCTGCGCTTTGGCCGGGGGGAAGAAACTGTGGCGGCGTTGGCCTCCGCCCTTAACGAGCATTGCCGCATGATCGGTTTGGCCATATGCGCTTATACCGTACCGGCGGATTTCATCATGGGCAGCGGCGGAGACATCCCAAAGGAGGCGGCCCGGCTGAAGGCCTGTGTGGATACAGCCGCGCTGCTGGGCGCGGGGCTTTTGCGCCACGACATCGCCACCAGGCTTTCCCATGATGTGAAAAGCTACCGGGATGTGATACGCGCCGCCGCGCCATTTATCCGTGAGGTGGCCGAATATGCCGCCTCAAAGGGCATCCGCACCTGCACGGAAAACCATGGCTTTTTAATGCAGGACGCCCAGCGGGTGGAGGAATTGATACTGGCCGTTAACCACAAAAACTTTGGCTGGCTGGTGGATATGGGCAATTTCGCCTGTGCGGATCAGGATTGCGCCTATGCGGTGGGCATCGCCGCACCCTATGCATTTCACGTCCACGCCAAGGATTTCCTCATAAAGCCGGGCACGCAAATCGATCCCGGCGCAGGCTGGTTCCGCTCCCGGGGGGAAAATTACCTCAGGGGCACAGTGGCGGGCCACGGCGATATCCCTGTCGCCCAATGCATATCCGTTTTGAAAAAGGCCGGCTACGACAGCTATTTGTCTCTGGAATTCGAGGGCATGGAGGAGACGCTTGCCGCCATTGAGGCGGGCTTCGCGTATCTGAAACGGATAACCTCCATGTAGTTTTTACTTCTTCAAACGCGCCGTTCCCGATAATTTGGGGGACGGCGCTTTTCATTTGGGCATGATGCGAAGCTTTGGCAGCCATACTAAGACTGTAAAAGTTTTCCGGGAGAGGGGGGTCCGATTGCTATGATGCCAACATGCAGGCCCGATCCGCCGGCCCGCCGCCCGCGGGCGTATATCAGCCCCTTGGGCATAACGCAGTTGCACCTTAGGAGCCCGGCGGCTATTGCGCTCTGGACGGCCATTTTCCCGGGATGTGGCCATATGCTGTTGGCCAAGTATGTTATCGGCATGGCTCTGTTTATTTGGGAGGTATTTGTCAACTTTGAATCCAAAATGAACCTGGCCATCTACTACACCTTCATAGGCCAGGCTGACGCAGCCAAGATGGTGCTGAACAAGGAATGGCTGATGCTCTACATCCCCACATACCTGTTTGCCATCTGGGACAGCTACCACGCGGCCGTTGACATGAACCTGCAATTTCTGCTCTGCGCGCAGGAGGATGCGCCTGTCAAACCGTTCATCATCCATACGCTGGGCATCAATTACCTGGATAAAAGCCCGCCGTGGATGGGGGCGGTATGGTCCCTGCTTTCACCCGGCACGGGCCAATTGATTACCCGGCGTATTTTCATGGCGATTTTCCTGCTGGGCTGGTGGATCGTCGTCGTCTACCAATCCAAGCTGCTGCCCGCCATCCACTTTACCGCACTGGGGCAATTTGAGCTCGCGAAGGAAGCGTTGGACAAGCAATGGGTATTGAACGTGCCATCCATTTTCCTCTTTGGCGTATACGACGCCTATGTCCATATCGTGGAGGGCAACAAGCTTTTTGAATGGGAACAGGCCCGCCTCTTGCGGCAGGCGTATCAAAGCGCAAACTTTCGAATGCCTTTCCCCGGCGGCCCTGAACAAGGAGGCGGCATGTACATCGTAGCCAGCTTTGAACACAGCATCCATCTGGAATTGGCGGTAACAACGCTGCAAAAGCAGGGCATACCCAAAACCGCCATTCTTGCTGTGCCGCTGGACAAGCGGGATGAACCCCAAACGCTCTTTGACCGGCTCCGCGCATCCGACAGAAAAAGCATGATGGATTATCCCATCATCAGCGCAGCCGTATTTTCACTCTTTGGGCTCATATATGGGTTTTTGCTGCCTTGGGGCCCGGTGCTCTGGGCGCTAATCGGCACGGGAGCGGGATTTGGGGCGGGCCTTGTGGTTAAATTGGCCCTTAATCGAAGGCAAAAGGCAAAGCTTCGCATCCGGCCTCCGGAGGTGGTGCTGTTGGTGGACTGCGGGAATGTGGGGCCGGAAACGGTGCAGAATATTCTCTGGGGCCATGAAGCCCTGGGTGTAAGCAGGCTTGGCCCTGAAAACGGCGCAATGTAATTTTGCGCGGGGAGGCGCGGCGCATGAACGGTCCGGACCAGCTGCATGATCAGATCATCAAGGCCAAGGAACAACTCAACGATATGTTCGTTGAGCACTACTGGGAAACGGAGATATTCAGCCTGGCCTGGTGGGTTTCCATCGTTCTGGTCATCGTGCCTTTGATTGTATGGTGGAAGGTGGTACACAAAAAGCGGCTGCTGGAAATCAGCGTATTCGGGCTGTTGACCAATGTGGTAGCAACGTTTCTGGATATAGGCCTGTCAGACCATATGGCATGGGAATACCCTGTGCGCATCCTTCCGCAGATGACGCTGCTGCTGCCTGTGGATTATGTCATAGTGCCGGTGGTTGGAATGCTGCTGTATCAAAAATACGCGTCCTGGGGCAAGTTCCTTCTGGCCGCCACCATCGCCAGCGCCGTTATGTCGTTTATATGCGAGCCGCTTGCGGTGTATATCGGCATGTACAGGCTGCTTACCTGGCGCTACATCTATTCCTTCCCCATCTATATCGCCATCTATGCCGCCATCAAATATTTCACCCAGCGGCTGACAAACAGAAACAACAAAGCCCAGTGAAGCTCACCGCGCCAAAACACTACATATCGGCCAGCGCCGCGCGCAACAATGCCACACCCTTAACGATTTCCTCCTCCGTAAGCGCGCCGTAGCCCAGAATCATGCCGCTTTCATGCGCATTCTTGACCATGGCATAATCCTCCGACCATTCCGCCTCCACACCGAAATCGCGCATACGCGCAAAGTCCTCGCGAAGCAGCGGCCGCTTATCAAACGTTACCATCATGTGCATGCCCGCGTTTTCACCGCTGATGTAAATGTTTCCGCCAAATGCACGCCGCAATTCACGCATCAGCAGCAGCCTCTTTTGGGCGTACAGCCGCTTCATTTTGTAGATATGGCGCTCCAACTGCCCGCTGTGCATAAATGCGGCCAGCGCGCGCTGCAATAGCACAGGCGCCGACAGGTTGATCGATTCCATGGCAGATCGCATTCTGTCCATTGCCTCCTCAGGCAGAATCATATACCCCATGCGCAGCGTGGGTGAAAATATTTTGCTGAAAGAGCCCAGGTAGATCACTCGGTCAGGATCAAGGTGCCTGAGCGTCTGTATCGGCTCCCCCTCGTAACGAAACTCGCTGTCATAGTCGTCCTCGAGTATAAACGCGTTCAGCCGCCGGGCTTGGTTTAACAGCTCCAGCCTGCGGCGGACAGGCAGCACGTTCCCCGTTGGAAACTGATGGGACGGCACCACATAGATCAGCCCGGCTTCGTTCAACGCGGCCAGCATATCTGTTCGCATCCCCTGGCCGTCCACCGGGACAGGCGCTATCCGATAGCTGTTGCGAAGAAAAGCCTGCCGCATAAAATGCACGCAGGGGTCCTCCACGGCGGCAACAGGGCAGCTTCTTAGCGCCATGCATACCGCATCCACGCCGCTGGTGGCGCCGGGCAGTATGAAAATCTGCCCTGGGCTGCACGTGATGTCCTTTGTGCGGTACAAATAGGCGCACAGCTCCTTTCGCAGCTCCTCATCCCCGGCATGGGCGCAATAGGCAAACTTCTCCCCCGGCATATCGTTCAGGGCGTCCCTTACCGCCCGGGTCCAGGCGGCACGGGGAAAATGACGAAAGTCCGTCAGCCCGGATTCAAAGGCAATCATGCCTCCCCGCTCCGCAGCGCTTGCATTTCCCGTTTTTCCTTCCATAGCCGCACGCAAAACCGGCACGCAGCCCGGCCGGTTCAGCGCCATCACATACGTGCCGGAGCCCGTGCACCCGCTTAAATACCCCTCGGCAATAAGCTGCTCGTACACCTGCAGCACGGTGTTGCGGGCAATAGCCAGCTCAGCGCATAGGCTCCGTGTGGGCGGCAGCCGCGTACCGGCTTCAAGCGTACCGTTCAAAATCATCACCCGTATCTGCCCCGTCAGCTGCCGTGCAATGGACAGGGACGATGCTCGGTCAATATGCAGCCCGTACATAACATCCTCCATACGCCGTTCCTGAATGATGAAAATTGGCCCCGGAAAACCTGTGCTGATTTGGTGCTTTTTGGAGCCTTTTTTCCATTATATCATAGCACCGCTGCAAAACACACCGCAGGCTGCGTCTTTGGTTATATTGCTGTCTCAAGAAAGTTTTCCAAAAACCGGTTTCGCAGGCAAGCCCCGTCTCAGCCCGCCGCCGCGCCTTGACAGGGCCATAAAGCATCGTGTATGATGACGGCACAACACCCAGCGCGCGTTCCTGCCGGAACACGCGCCGGGGAAAGGCCGGGATGAATCTCATGCAGGAGACAGCGGTCCGGGGCGGGGAAGGCGCGAAAAAAAACGGGTCCCCCGTTCTCATTGACATTCAAAAGCTTCGAAAGGTATACCCTGTGCAGGGCGGGGAGGTGGTGGCCCTTCAGGACATCAGCCTCTCCATACGCAAGGGCGATATTTACGGCATCATCGGTTTGAGCGGCGCGGGCAAAAGCACGCTGATCCGCTGCATCAACAGGCTGGACGAACCTACCGGGGGCAAGATTCTCTTTGACGGCAGAAATGTTCTGGACATGGACAAAAAGGAGTTGCTGTCCCTGCGCCGGGGCGTAAGCATGATCTTTCAGCAGTTCAACCTGCTGATGCAAAAGACCGTAGCCAAAAACATTCTCTATCCCATGGAGATCGCGGGCGTACCGCGCGCCCAGGCTGAACAGCGTGTCAATGAGCTATTGCACATCGTGGGGCTGGAGGAAAAGCTTAATGCTTACCCATCCCAACTGTCCGGCGGGCAAAAGCAGCGTGTGGCCATTGCCAGGGCGCTGGCCATGCACCCGCAGGTGCTTTTGTGCGACGAGGCCACCTCTGCCCTTGACCCCATGACAACCCAATCCATACTGGCGCTTTTGCAGGATATCAACCGGCAAATGGGAATCACCATTGTGCTTATCACCCATGAGATGGCGGTGATCCGGCAAATCTGCACCCATGTGGCCATTCTGGACGGAGGCGCTATCGCCGAGGAAGGCAGCGTGGACGAGGTGTTCACCCACACAAAAAGCCAGGCCGGCAGAAGGCTGTTCGGCATTGTGCCCACGGAGGAGGAGCCCTTTCCCCTGTCCGGCAGCGCGCTGCGCGTTGTGTTCGACGGCGGCAAGGTAGCCGACCCCATCATCGCAAAGCTCATCCTCCACCTGAACATGCCCGTGAGCATACTGTCCGCCGACGTGCGCAGCTTAAATGGCGTGCAATACGGGCAGATGATCATCGCCACACCGGATGATCCGGTCATCAAGGAACGGGCCATGGATTTTTTATCGTCACAGGGCCTGACGGTGGAGGAGGTGCGGCCGGTATGACATGGGATAAACTGTGGCCTCTTTTGACCCAGGGCGTTTGGGAAACGCTGTACATGACGCTGCCTTCCACCTTCTTCGCGTACCTCCTGGGCATGCCGCTTGGGATACTGCTGGTCATCACCAGGCGGGGCCATATCCTGCCCGCTCCCGGCTTCAACGCGGCACTGGGCGGCATCGTCAATTTTCTGCGTTCCATCCCCTTCATCATACTGCTGGTCATGATATCGCCCGTGACACGGGTGATCATGGGCAGCGCCATCGGCACCCACTCTGTCATTTTCCCGCTGGTGATCAGCGCCTTTCCCTATGTGGCCAGAATGGTGGAAAGCTCCCTGCGGGATGTGGACGGCGGCGTTATCGAAGCCGCGCTGTCCATGGGCTCCACCACCTGGCAGATCATCTTCAAGGTACTCCTGCCGGAGGCGCTTCCCTCCCTTTTAAGCGGCGCCACCATTTGCCTTACAACCATTCTGGCCTACACGGCCATGGCCGGTGCTGCCGGCGGCGGCGGCCTGGGAAAAATCGCCATCAGCTATGGCCTGAACCGCAGGGAGTATGACATCATGTACGCCGCCAGCATCGCGCTGGTTCTGCTGGTGCAAATCTTTCAGGTGGCGGGAACCATCGCCACAAAAAAGCTGGATCACAAGAAGCGCTGAGCTGCCGCCGCGCAATCAAAACGGATTGTTTGAAGGCAAAAGCATTGCGTGGCCGGCCTGTCAGCCAACGCTTGGCGTGGTATCCACCCAGGAGGCGTCCACTTCTTTATATACCTTCTGCAAAACAAGGTAAAGCTGCCATGAATCATTGTAGTTATCGCGCTTGTATATATTTTTCACTTCTCCTGTAACGCTGTCCACCTCCGCATAGTATCTGGCAAAGCTCTCCATACGGCTCTTGCCCCGATCACCCAGTTCAGAAAATAAGCAAACCTTCCATACAGGATTGGGGTCATCGCCTATGTAGACGGCTCCCGTAACGGCGTCTTCGCTCAGGTTGAGCGCTTTTGCGGCAATCCTTCCTGCTTCCTCCTTGCTCATCGCCTTAGAAGATATATCGGGATAGGCAGTGCGCCCGATGCACAAAACCGCGCGGTCATTTGTAGAGCTTGACGCGGCGACAGCCTTGCAGAAAAACTGTATGTCTGCGTGGTCCCATGTGCCAAATTCCCAAGAATACAAACTGCCTATGAAACAGTTTAGGATTGCATGAATATCATCCCCTTCTTTATAACCCGGCCTTACATCAGCCTTCCATACCTCTCCCTGGCTGTTGATATAGACACAGTAGAATGCCGCCGTCGCGGTCAGCGGTTCCAAGAAAACCGTCCAGTAATGGCCGGGATACTCGCCATCCGCATGCCCGTCTTAAACTGAATCCCCCGCTTGTAAACTGAAGCGTCGTGCAAGTCAACGGATTTGTCATAGTGGCTGTGAATGTATTCTTCCGCTATTTGCTCAGCCTGGTTTTGGGATATTTCATCTGCCGCCGGTATGGCTTTTTGCGGCTTCTCCAAAAAGCCGATGGCAACGCAAACATCGTCAAACCACTTCTGCTCCTCCAGCGTCCAGGAAGCCGGAGCTTCGCCGAATTCCGCTTTGGCCAGCGCCATCAGCATTTCCTCTTTGTAATAGCCCTGGCCATTGCCCAGAAATTTGTTGATACTTGCCCTAGCTGTTTCCGAAAGTGCGACGCCGTTCTCCTCCGCCAAGGCCAGCAATACATTCGTTTCTTCCACACTGTAGCTGTCGCCTTCACTTTGGTTCGCCATGGGGATGGCGTGCTGTTCCGCAATCTCCCGGGCAGACAGCAGCGCGACAGCCAGCGCGGTGATGGATATCAGCAGAAGGATCAAAAGCAGCACCAGCCCAAGCGACATTTTTCTTTTCACTTTTCTTTCCCCCCTCGCCTGCCGGAGCACCCGCTGATAAGACCCCGGTCTTTCAGTAATGCCGGAGAGACGAGCATCCAGCGCATAACGAATACGGTTTCGCGGCGTCCTGTTATCCATGACAATGCCCTCCTTCCAGCTCTTTTTTAAGCTGTTCCCTCGCTCTTTTCAGCCTTACGGATACGCTTGAGGCCGCAATCCCCAGCACTTTTGCGATTTCATACACCGTCAGGCCTTGATAATAGTAAAGCAATACAACCTCCATTTGCTTGCGGGGAAGCAGCATAATCTCGGTTGTAATCGCATTGTCCTCCTCCAAGAAAGCGCAATATGCCTGGGGCAGTTTATCCAAACTTATCCGGCGGTCCACAAACCTGAACCATCCGGCGCGGCGCATGTCTTTGCAGGTGTTGATAACAATGCGCATCAGCCACGTTTTTTCATTGCTTTCTCCACGGAACGTATCAAGGTTTATGTATACTTTGATAAACGTTTCCTGAACAGCGTCCTCCGCAAGAGCCAGGTCATGGAGATACACATAGCTCATGCGAAGCAGGTCCCTTTCATAAAGTGACATCAGGCGGTTTAGCTGTTCTTCCCGGATGCTGTCCGGCACCATGACAACCTCCATGCTCCTTTCACCTCCTTTGCCGATTAGACGGCCACATGCAGCCATTTGTTTATGTCGTCAAACAATGTTTCTTGATGTCCATATGCGATTATGACACGGGGCTGTCCCGCAGCGATGTTATCGCCGTGAGACAGCCCCCGTTTCTTCTTCTTCGCCGCCTTGTCCAAAAGACAGCGCCATCGCTAATATGCATTGACCGGCCGTTGCTTACGCGCCGGCCTCCCGGCGCGCTTTGGCAGCGCTCACAGGTAAGGTATCATATCACTCAGCCGGTCAAAGACTAGGTGCGGCATGACGGACGACGTTTTCAAATCCTCATTCGTAGCCTCACCGGAAAGAACAAGTATGCTGGTCATGCCAAAGTTCACGCCGGTGGCAATATCGGTATACAGCCTGTCCCCCACCATGGCCAGCTCCTCCGCGCGAAAGCCTGTCAGCCGCAGCGCTTCCTCCACAATGCCCTGATAGGGCTTGCCCAGGATTATGTCCGGGCGGCGGCCCGCGCTGGCTTCAATGAAAGCGATGATCGCCCCGATATCCGGGGCAAAGCCGGTTTCCGTGGGACAGTTGAAATCCGGATGGGTAGCGATATAGGGCAGCCCGGCCCGCACAAGGTCGCACACACTCGTCAGCTTTTCAAAATTCAGCGTGGTATCATAGGCGATGAGCACATAATCCGGTCTTTCATTGTCAATGTCAAGGCCCAATTCCAACAGCTCTTCCTTCAATACGTCATTGCCAAGCAAAAACGCCTTCTTCCCTGGAAAAACCCTCAGCGCATAGGCGGCCGCGGCATGGCCGGATGTCAGCACCCTTAAAAAACGCTCCCGAACCCCCATGCCTTGCAGCTTTTGCACATACTGCGCGGCAGACTTGGAGGAGTTGTTGGTCAAAAACAGCGTACGGCGGCCTGTGCGTTCACAGGCGTCCAAAAAGTCCAGGGAACCGGGCAAAAGCTGATTACCCAAATAAAAAGTGCCGTCCATGTCCAGCAGGAAGCACTTGACCTTTGACAGCATATCCAGGTTCAAGTCGTCGTTCATGCGGTTAAAACCTCTCTTGCAATTCTGCGTGCTTTCATGATACCATACGGCCTTTGGCGCGTAAAGAAAAAAGCGCCCCGTTATACCGGAAAATGCGTAACAAAAAAGATCGGGTTTGAAGCCTTCGCCTATTCCTCTTCCCAGGTAAACCGAAGCGACCTAACGCCGTCCCGCTCCACCAACTCCAGCCACTGTGCCGCAGGGCGCACCCATATTCCCCCGTCACCGTACAGCGCCTGGTAAACGGCCATCGGCTCCAGCGTTTCGCTATGGCGGGCCGTATACAAAAGCCTGTAGCGGTTCCCCTTGAAATGCCGATAGATGCCCGGCCGCAATTCTTCCATGGTGTACCTCCAGCAAGCGTCGTCCTGTTTCCATATGACGTGCCCTATCCCCATATCCTGCTATTGATTGTACCACAACCCCAAGCGGCGGGGCAAGGGGCGGCGGCAAGCCATAGCCCTGCCCGAAAAGTAAATCGCCCGCGCGAAATTCCTACGGGTGCCCATGCGAAATTCCAGCGGGCCGCTTTACTTTTACCTGGAAATGAAGTACATTATAGTATATTTCGAAAGGCGCTGAATGCATGATCGACGTGATTATCAACCCCATCGCAGGCAACGGCCGCGCGAAGCGGATTGGCGAAAAAGTGGTGGAAACGCTTAACAGCCGATCTATCGCCTGCAGGGCGTATTATACGCAATCTCCCGGCCATGCCACGGCGCTCTCCAGGGAGGCTGCGCAAAGGGGAACGGATACAGTGCTTGCCGTCGGCGGCGACGGCACGGCCTATGAAGTCGCCGGTGGCCTCGTTCATACACAAACCGCCTTGGGGCTGATTCCTGCCGGAACGGGCAACGATTTCATCAAATCCATCGGCGTGCCCAAGGCCCCCCTGGATGCGCTTGACCACATTCTTTCCCATCCGCCCAGGCTTTTGGATATGGGAAAAATCAACGATCAGCTTTTCCTGAACGTATGCGGCACAGGCTTTGATGTTTCCGTTCTGGAGTATTCCATGAAGGCCAAAAAGCTGGTACGTGGCATGCTGCCCTATCTGTACGGCGTCATCCGCACCATATTCAGCTTCAAGCCGGTACCCATGCGCATTGTCATTGATGAAGAAACAACGCTTCAGGGCACCTTTTTGCAATGCAGTGTAGCCAATGGCCGTTATATAGGCGGAGGAATTCCCATTTCTCCCACTTCCCTGGTAAACGACGGGCTGCTGGATGTGGTGGTGCTCCGCTCCATCCCCAACTGGAAAATGTTTTTTTACCTGCCCGGCCTTTTATTCGGGCGGGTGCATGCCTTCTCCATCACCTCCCATTACCGGTGCCGCCAGGTGATGATTGATGCGCCGGGTATGCACCTGAATGTGGACGGTGAAATACTCCCCATCGGCCTGGTCAGCTTTTCTCCCGTGAAGGATGCGCTGCTTGTCCACTGGTGACGCCGTCGGAAAGGCGGTTTTATAACATGATGTTTGTAAAAAGAGTGTTTTCCGCATTACTTGCCGTTTTGTTTCTCCTGCCGCAAAGGGCCGTGCTGGCGGATGAGGAAGTATACTATGCCGAAATCCCCAAGCTCCCCGTTATTCAGATATTGACACCGCTGCCGGGGGAGGGATGCACTGAGGGCGGCAAGCTGACCGTTTCCGCAAAAGGAATCAACGTCAGCCGCATCGAAGTAACCCTTACATGGGAAGGCGGCATAATGGCCCAGGCCCAGGACGGGGATGCGTTTGCGCACACCTTTCAGCTGCCCGTTTTGTCCGGCGGCCTCACCCTAAACGCCCGAGGCTACGGGTTTGCGCAGGAGGGGCAATCCCCCGCTTTTGCGGATGTTGCCCGCGATATTCCCTCGCCACGGGAGGAGCTGATCGGAAAAATGATCGCTCTTGCCTATGCCAATTCAAAGGATTCCCGCTACAAGTTCGCCCCTGCCCAGGAGGATTACGATATCGGCGTATGCAAAAATTTCGTGATGCGCCTGTTCGACACCTATGCCAAAGACTATTTAATGCAAGCCTATCCCGACCTTCCGCTGCATATGCCCAAAAACAACAGCAAGGCCGCCTGCGCGCCCTACGATTACGGCATCGAGTGGCGGCCGGAGACAGCGGCGGACGGAAGCCCGTTTGAAATCGTGGCCCAATTCAAGTACAACAATGACCTGAGCAAGGAAGAGAATGGGCAGATAGCTTTCGATATGCTCAAGCAGGTCAAAAAGGGCGATTTCTTTCAAATGGTGGGTTACTACGGCGGCGGCAACGGCCCCCATTCCCTGCTGTTCATCACAGATTATGATCCCGCCAGCGACATGCTTCACTGGACGGACAGCAATATGCGCGGCACACGCATCGACGGTGTGCGCTGGGGTTATTTGCAGTATGACGCGGATGCCACCGCCCATTGGTTCATAGAATGTATCAATACCAAAAAAAGAGGCGCCACGCTATACCGGCTGCGCGACGACCTCATCCGCAAATAACAAAAAGGAGCATGACGCATGGGCAATGTGATGAAGGGCTTGAAAAAAACATGGCTCAGGGGAATGGAGGCCGTAGGCAACGCGGCATCCAATATCGCCGACAATGCCAAGTACAAGGTCACCGAAATGAACCTGGAAACGCGCCGCCGGGAAATTCTGGCCGACTTTGGCAGCATTGCCTATGAAATGTGGCAGCGGGGAGAAAACTTTCCACCTGCGCTGGAGGCACAGCTTAAGCAGCTGAACGTGCTGGATGAGCAGCTTACCGCCATCCGGGCCCAGCGGTTTGCCGCTGCCCGGGTCGCCAGGTCGGCCGAGGAGGATGCCGACGCCGCCGCCCGCAAAGCCGATGCACTGGTTCAGGCGGAAGAGGAGGGCCATGCCCTTCAGGGCGGCGTCACAGGTGAGGATGATAATGAAAACGGCGTAAGCGGCCAGATGTAGCCATCCCGCCAAAGGATAAGCGGATGATCCGCTACAGCCATCTGCCCCTGATCACGGAAGGCGGCCTGTTCCCTCTATACCGTTCAAACTCCTTCAGGCACGCGCGCAGCGCCCTGCGTTCACGAATACGCGCAAAATACTTTTCCAGCAAAAAAATCCCCTCCGGCTAGAGTATAGCCGCAGGGGATATATTTTATGCCTTTCCCTATACCCGTATATACATCCACTTTCCCTTTGAGAAGCGCACATACACAAACGTCAGGCGTATCATCATATCAATCAGGCTGCCCGACCATGCCCCCAGCAGCCCCAATTGGAGGGGATACAGGGCAACCCAGGCCAGCAGCGGGCGCAAAATCGTAACGCACAGCATCATTACCACCGCTACATACCGCGTATCCCCCGCGCCCCGCAAGCAGCCGCTGATAACAACGGAGCTTGTCTGAAAGGGCTGGAAGATACCCACCATAATCATCACCTGGGCAGTTAAGTACAGCACATCCGGTTCCTTTGCAAAGGGAAGGACGAGAATATGGCGGAAGGGAATGAAAATCAGTATCAGCAGGGCGGAGACGGTGAGCGCCATGCGCTGGCTGACCTTGCCGTACACCATGCTCAAATCCGGCCTCTGTTTGCCCAGCATCTGTCCCACCAGTGACGTGCCCGCAATGCCGATGCCATCCCCAAAGGTAAAGCTGATGTTCAGAAACTGCATGCCGATTTGGTGGCTGGCAAAAGCCGTGGGGTCATGCAGCGCCTCATAAATCAGCCGTGTATACAGCAAAAAGCCAATACGCAGGCAGATTTGTTCCAGCATAGCACTGCTTCCCACCCGGCTGATATCCTTGAGCGTGGTTTTATCAAGCCGCCAGTCATCCTTCAGGCGCAGATGCAAAAATCCTTTGAACCTGGGAAGGGTAATGGAGCCCACCGCCAGCACCAGACCTACGCAAAAGCCGATAAACGTGGCAATGGCGGCCCCCTCCACCCCCAGCCTGGGAAAGCCAAAATTGCCGCCGATCAACAAAAAGTTGAACACCACATTCACAAGATTGCTGGTGATGTTGACCACCATGGTGATACGTGTCTTTCCAATGCCCCGCTGGGCGGCGCTTATGCACAGTGTCACGGCGTTGATGGGCAGCGCATAGGCCATCCACCGAAAATATATGATGGCATCATTCAGAACCTGCACATTTTCAAGGTCGGCAGGGTCAACATCCCCCGATGCCAGACGGATCATGTTTTCCGCCTGGTTCAGGCTAAGCGTCATGACAACCACCGATAACAGCCCAATCATCACCAGGGCATTTCGAAGCGTGCGGTTGGCGTCCTCCTGGCGGCCTTCGCCCTTGCGCCGCGCCACCACGGCGGTCACGCCGATGTTCATTGCGAAAAAAACCGCCAGCATAATCATTCGTGGCTGGCCGGGCAATCCCACCGAGGAAATGGCCGCGGGGCCAATCACCCCGACCATGGCCGTATCCATCGCGCCGATAAGGGCCATAAGCACCATTTCAGCCACTGCCGGCAAGGCGATACGGATAACATCCCGGTACGCCTGCTTTGTTGGCGGCAGCTCCCCCACGCGCAGCGAAGGCTTCACCATGTGGCTGATACCATAAAAGCGTTCCACCAATGAAATCAATGATCTTTCCCCACTCTTGCACAACTTTAAAAAGGCATATGCCTATTATAACATGATATGGCCGCCTGGCAACCCTTGTCGAAAAAGAAACAAAACGGTGTTTCACTCTTTTTTGCCGTGCTGCATAGGAAGAATTGAACCAAACCCATGAAGGAGGTCGTTCCCGTGGCTGCTCAAAAGCCCGCTAGCCAGGTATCCCCGTTTGCCGCCATGACCCTGGGTGATCAAAACACCCGGTGGCTCGCCTTGCACAGCCAGTTGCTGCCATACATGACTGCCGTTCCCGCCAAGGACCCGCCCGGCGGGAAAGCCGACCCCAACACCTCTTGGCGGGCCGGCGCGCCCCTTGGGCAAATGCCTATATTCAACTCCCCGCCGCAGCCCGTACGGCGCGACCAGTACGACGCGGTGCATAAGCGGATGGATGATGCCTACAAACAGGCCCTGGTATGGCAGGATATCCGTACGGAAGAATAAATAAAAGCGCCCGGCGCAATTCATAGCGCCGGGCATCACTTTATGCCTTCCATGTCCTGTCGGCATTCTCCTGTATGTTCATTTCGCGGAAATACAAATCCTCCAGCGGAATCCATTCCTTCAGGAACCGCCGGTGCATCCTGTCACCATTCCTTTGAAGGATTCTTTGCGATTGCTCCGGCCTGCCAATAGACAGAAAAAAGGTCGCGTCATACGATGCACAAAGCGCCGGGTGGTGGCTGTACACCCCCTCCACAATATTCAAAAGCCGGGGCACGGCCTGCACAGCATTTCCATACTCACCCGTGCCGCAGTCAAAAGGCCGGTAAGAAAAAGGCTTGTTCAGTCTCAGCGGTTCCATAACCTCATCCCTGAACCTTTCCCAATCCACATTGCCGCCGGGGGCCGCAAGCCTCTCCTTTGTTTTTTTCTCCTGCGGCAGAAAAAAATCATCCATATGAAAGACTTCGCAATCCCCGTGCACTTTTTGAAGCCAGGTTGCCAGCGAGCTTTTTCCCGCGCCGCTGGGCCCGTCGATGGCAAGGATAAGCGGCGCTTTTTGGGTCAGGCGCCGGTCCAGGTCACGCAGAAGGGGCATCCATTTTTGCGCCTCCGTCCCGGCCAGGCGGTAGGCCGGCCGGTATGCCTGCCGGTATGCCTCGCTATGGCGGCATAAAGGATAGCCCGCCTTTTCATAATCGGCAAGAAATGCATCCAATTCACAAAGGGGAAAAGGCATGACGCCTTCCCCGCACAGCTCCTTCAATACGCAGACCTTCTGAAGAAAGCCTTGCCGGGTCCCACGTTCCTTATCCGATACGGCCAGAAACAACCCGGCAATGGTTTCCACTCGCAGGTCCTTTGCATCCGAAGCATTCAAATGCAACCGGCACAGCCCGCCGCCGATTTCCTCCAGCAGCGGGCTGTCAGGATGCAGCAAACTGGCCGACGACCGTTCTTCCCGGATGCTCAGTTCCAGAATCTCCCGGGAAGGCAGCAAATGCCCGCCGCCAAACTCGCTTTGATAGCACAGCTTCACGCCGTCCTGTGCCTTCATGGCAGGGTACTTTTTCGCGTGAAGCAGAAGGATATCCCGCATAGCATTACGCGCCTTTCAGGTATTTCCATCTCCTGGCAAGCATCACCAGCGTGGGGATCAGAACCAGCTGGATCAAAATACCCGGCAGCGCATTGACAAAAGCGCCCGAGATGAATGCCGTCCATGTAAAGGGGCTGTCCCCTCTGGACAGTATGATGGCGTTGACTGTACCGTACACCGCACGGCCAATGAGCATGGCCAGCACCAGGGCAACCACAATCTTCCCCACCGCGCCGATCCCGCTTTCCTGATTCTTGGCAAAAGGCCAGCGTATGGCATACATCGCGCCTGCGGCGGCGCCATAGGCAGCCAGTTCAAACTCCATGGAGAACAGCGTATTTCCGTTGGGCATGCCGGATACCAGCATAGCGATCATGGGCGTGAGCAGGCCGCACAGCATGCCATACTTCCACCCGCACAAAAAGCCGCACAGCAGCACCGGTATATGCATGGGCAGGAAGATGGAGCCCGCCTGCCACCCGCCCAACGCATGAAAAACCCTGGCCAATACCACCGCAAGCGCCGTCATGACGGCCGCCAGCACCATTTGACGCAATTCTACCCGATTCATTCATTTTCCTCCCCAAAATAAAAAAATGCGATGAAAGCCCGCTTCCTTCTGGAAGCATGTCCCTTCATGGCACATATGGCAATGGGGTTCTGTTGGAAACCGCCGCCCGGCTTCTGCCCGGCAAATCATGCATAGTATGCACGAAAATTGCGCCCTTTGTCAAGCGTTACGCCCTGTTTGGGGAAACAATGTATACAAGCTCCGTTCCAACGGTTTCCCTGCGCACAATGGAAAACCCGGCCGGAAGGTTTAGTTCAAACTGGCTGCCGTAAAACTTCTCCATGTCTTTTTCCCGGCCAGACAGGCTTCTAATGGGAAATGTGACAACGACGGCCTTTGCGCGCAAGCCTTCCATCAGCCGGTAAGCCAATCCCTTTTTCTGCTGTTCCAGAACGGGAGCCAGCTTGAACAAAAAGGCAACATCCGCTTCCTCCGTGGGTGCGGTTACCGCAGCGTCCATAATGCGCACATCGCAGTTTACGTTCAGCCTTTGAAAAAACGCCTGTACCACGTTCACCGTATCATGGTCGATATCCCCCGCCCGGTACATAACGCCGGCACCCATATCCATAAAGGGAAAAGCGCAGGGGTGAAACCCGCAGCCAATGTCCAGCACAGTCTTCGCTTCCCTGGTATATGGCGACAATAACGCGTAAAATGCCTGAAGCGACGGCAGCCTTTCCCTGGTGGAGGGGTGCAGCTCCATCAGCATGAGGCTTAATTCCCGGTCGGTACAGGTGCTGTTTTTAATCAGCTCCAGCGCCCTTTCATGGCACTTGTCGGGAAAGAAAGCGCCGTGGATGATGTGCAGCTGCGTCTTTACAGCCTTCACAACCTCTTTCCTGCTTTTGTACCTGGGCAGGTAGGCAAGCACAATACGCAGCACCGTTTCGTCGGACAGGCATGCGTGCTTGAAGGAGGCCTTGATTTGTGCCGCCAACTCCGCCGCTTCACGCTCCATGGTCCTGTGCCCTCAGCTTTTCCATCAGCATCGTATAAAAGCGCAGATTATGAATGGTAGCCAGCCGGTAGCCCAGGGAATCCCCCACCTTGTACAGGTGGCGCAGATACGCCCTTGAATAGTTCTTGCACAGGTGGCAGTCGCATGCTTCCGATACGGGCCTCATATCCTTCATATACTTGTCGTCCATGATATAGTGGTATTGATAAAAGCCTGAAGCATGTACATCGATGTCCGCGAAAGACTCCGCCCGAAATGCATACAGCCGGTTGTGCCGCGCTTCCCTTGTGGGTATGACGCAGTCAAACAGGTTATAGCCCATATCGCGGCAGGCTGTTATCCCCTCCGGCCTGCCCACGCCCATGGCATACTTTATGCTTTTGTCCGGCATCTGTTCCGCCGTATAGCGCAGTATATCCTCCACCAGGCGCCCTTCCTTGTCAAGGGGCCAGCCGCCGTAGCCATAGCCGTCAAACCCAATGGCCTTGAGCGCATCGGCGCACCTTTTGCGCAGTGCTTTGCTACCCCCGCCCTGGATGATGGCAAACAGCAGCGGCCTTGTGCCATCCGCAAGCTTGCGCGCCTTCAGTTGGCGCAGATATTCCTCCTTGCACCTGGCCGCCCAGTCGATGGTGATATCCACCGCCGTTTCGTTGACCTCGTCGGTATCGTCGGGCCTTGTACAGTAATCCAGGCACATCATAATGTCAGAACCGTAAGCAAACTGGGACTGTATACACTTTTCTGGGGTGAAAATGATCTTCTTGTCGGAATTTTCGGGAAAGAATACAATCTCGTTTTTGCGTATCACGCCATATTTGGAATTCTCCTGGATTAGGGAAAACACCTGGAACCCGCCGGAATCGGTAAGTATTGGCCTTCCCCAGCCGGTGAAGCCATTTAGCCCTCCGGCCGCGCGCAGGGTGGATACCCCCGGCGCGGTTAGCAGGTGATAGGCATTCATCACAATGCCGGGAACGCCGCATCCTTCCAAATCCGCCGAATCCACGCAAC
>JAEWNM010000363.1 GCA_023392755.1 Bacillota bacterium | reverse complement strand
TGCAAAATTATTCTTGTTTTTTCGGAATACACGCTATATAATAGGCATGGTTGTATTTCGGGTCTGTGGTTGAAAACCGATGCCAGCCGCGGGCGAAGCGGTCCACGTAAACCGGCCAAAGTGCCGGCGATCATGGCGCGGTCTAGTTGTCAGTCCGGCCGGCGGGAACGCCGAGAGGAGTGCGTGAGGGCGCTTATGCGCTAGTAGCAACCCTCCCAGCCGGCGGGTGTGGGGTCAAAAACCAGGTCAGCCGAAAATACAACCAAGAATCAGAAAGTTCAGGGGGTTACCAGATCATGTACGAAGACAAAACGCTGGTTTGCAAAGACTGTGGTGCTGAGTTCGTGTTTACCGCAGGCGAGCAGGAATTCTACGCCGAAAAAGGTTTCCAGAACGAGCCCACACGTTGCAAGGCTTGCCGTTCGCAACGCAAGGCCAGCCGTCCCGCTGCCGGGGCCCCTCGTGAAATGCACGAGGCGGTATGCGCCAACTGCGGCGCAGTCACCCAAGTTCCCTTTGTTCCCAAGAACGACCGTCCCGTTTATTGCAGCGAGTGCTTCGCGGCACGCCGGTAATTCCATCTGGTAATACCCCCGTACCCATTCGTTTGCAAGATAGTCCTGCCTCGAGTCGAGGCAGGATTTCTTTTTGCGGCGGTTTTTTGTTTGTGATATACTGGAAAAAACGCAAGCAGGGAGGAAATGAATATGCTGGAACTTCCAGAGAGCCAAACGCTGGCCAGGCAGTTAAGGGATGCCGTCGCGGGCAAGAAAATCACTATGGTGCGTGCAAATACCACACCCCACGGGTTTGCCTTCTACCACGGAGACCCTGGACTGTACAATGATTTGCTGGCTGGAAAAACGGTAGCCGATGTGGTGGCATACGGCGGGCTTGTGGAAATTTGTGCGGAGGATGTGGGGCTAACCTTCAACGACGGTGTGAACGCAAGGCTGTATACCGCCGGGGAAAAGCTGCCGGACAGGCACCAGCTTTTGATGGCGTTTTCAGACGGCTCCACGTTGATCTGCACTGTGCAGATGTACGGGGGCATGCAAGCTTTTATCAAGGCGGAATACGATAATCCCTATTATCTTGTCGCCAAGGAAAAGCCATCCCCGCTAAGTGGAACATTTGACGAAGTGTATTTTGAAGGCATGCTTGCCAAGGCGAAGCCGACGCTCAGCGCCAAGGCATTTCTGGCTACGGAGCAGAGAATACCCGGCCTTGGCAACGGTGTTTTGCAGGACATTCTGTTCACGGCCCGCATCCACCCCAAAACAAAGCTGTCGGCCTTGACGGCGGAACAGACGGCGGGGCTGTTCGCTGCCGTTAAGAATACGCTTTGGAAAATGACGGACCTGGGAGGGCGGGACACGGAAAAGGATCTGTATGGCCAGCCCGGGGGTTACCCCTGCCTGCTGTCGAAAAAAACGCTGGACAAGCCATGCCCTGTCTGCGGCGGCGCGCTAACGCGCCAGGCCTATCTGGGCGGGAACATATACTTCTGCGCCAATTGCCAGCCTGAACAGTAGGAGCGGTTCAGCTGCTTTTCCCGGCCATTCCGGCGTTCTGGAACAGTATGTGGCTGGGGATGGTACCCATGCGGCGGGTTGATCTGCCCTTGAGCAGCTTTCCGCTATCATGGGGATAGGCCGGTGCCCGGTGCTGAAATGCGAGAATTTCGCTGTTAAGAATGATGCCGCTGCGCATATCCATCGCCCTTTGCAGCACGGGGTTTTCCCGCTGTTCCAGGAAGTCATTCAAAAAGGGGAGCAGGGATGCGGAAATTTCCCAGCTGGCGCTGTCCCACAAGAGCGATGGCGTATGATCCACCGAATAATATAGGAGATTGCCCACCTGGAAAAGCGGCTGCCCAAAGCTGGTGGGATGGGCAAAGTGAAAGCCCATGCCCTGGTCGCAGCTGATATCAATGACAAGACATTCCCGCCTGAACGCTGGGATGTCCTTCTCACTAATGAACGTAACGGGATGGGCGGGTGACTGCAGCACGCCGTTAACCAGGATATCCGCCTCCACCAGCAGCTTCATAAGCGGCACGGCGTGGCCAGGCGCGTCTTCCACCAGCAGGCTGCCTTCCGGGCCGCTGTAAAACCGGAAATATTTTATGCCCGGTATCTGATTTGCTATCAAGTGCGGCGGGCGGTGGGTAAGCACGGTAATGTCATGGATGCCATGGTTCTCAAGGGCGCAGACAGCTCCGCGGCTGACCGAGCCAAAGCTCAGGACAATGGCCTTGCGGCTGGGCCCGTAATGGCCGTCTATGCCGCGCAGCGAAAGGGCGTGCTGCACGCCGCAATACCCCGCCAGTTCGTTGTTTTTTTGAAAAATATGAACCCTGCCCTGCTTCCCCTGATGATTCATATTTTCAAAGGCTACCAGTGTCATTTTTTTGTCGATGGCGATCTGGGTGATTTCCTGTTGCTGCACGCTGTGTATCCAGCCCCATACAGTCATGTTCTCCCGCATCTGCTGAAAATCAGTCAGCATGGGCTTGGGCAGGATCACCGCGTCGCATGATTGCAAAAGCGTCTGCCGTGGAAGCAGGCTGTTCCCCGTCCATTCTTCAAACTTTTCATCAGGTACGCCAAAGGGCAGGCCGTACTCTTGCTCAAAAATCAGGTGGCGGCGCAGTCTGGGGGCGATCAATGGTATGTGCTCCGGGTGGATTGCCACCCTTTTTTCGTTTTCCTTGCGAGATGTTCCAATAACACCTGCACGCATGGATGCCTCCTTTCCCGGCAACCTTTGGATTGCCGCGGTCGAAAAAGTGATGCAGCCAGCATGCCCCGGTAAAAATGGGGCACCAAATAGATTCTTTTGATTTGATTCCTGTTTCTACCATAACAGATTTTTGAAATATGTCAAGCCCGCGCCATCCCCGGTGCGGGCTGCATATGAAAAAACGCCACCCTGACAGGGGCGGACGGCAGACGCTGTTTTCATAGCCCCTTATCCAATTCGCCCCTGGGAAGATAGTATAAATACGTGCCGTCTACCCCCAGCGCGTCATGCAGCGCGTCAAAAGGCACGCACTCCAGCGTTCGCACGCGGCCGTCCAAAAAGGTGAAGATTAGCCTGATGTTAAGGTTGCCCCCGGGAGAGAAGCCCTCCGGCAAACGTCCGGAGACGGTAACGGCCTGCAGGGCGGTGATCAACGCTTCAAACTCTGTCAGGCTTGCCTCAATACCGTCTAAATCCACAAACGTATCTGTCAGCACATTGCCATCCTCATCAGTGGCCAGCTCGTTGTTGGGCAAAAGCCGTTCCACACGCCGCAGCGAGTAGTTGCGGCGGATTCCCCCTTTTTCCACCGAAAGGGACCGGAGCGTTTCCATGGCAATGGCGGCAGGCTGCATAAGCAGTGTTTTTTCCGGCACCAGCTTGTTTAAGAGCGGTTGGGAAATGCTGCTGACCAGGTAGATGGCGCCGTCCGCCTCAACATAATCGACATAATCGTTCTGGGCTGCGCCCAGGGCAAAGGCCAGCGTGCTTTCAGGATACGGCGTTATTTCATACGCGCCTGATTCGCCGATGGTGGCGATTTCTCCCGCCGCCTGATGCAGCGTGATAACGCGCCGGGGTGGCGAAAAGCCGTATTTCGCTTTTGCTTCCTCCGTAGCCTTGGATACAAATTGGCCCAGATACAGCTTTTCCATGGCGGACAGCAGCGTTTCCATGGCGGCCGCATCACAGGGATAGGTGTAGGGCGCTGTCATCCGCCAGGCGGAAAGAGCGCCGGGATCGGTGATCGCCGTCTCCAGCGCAAAGGCGGCTTCCAAACCACCCACGGCATTTTCGATGGTGATACTGTCGATACGTTTGCTATGGATGACAGGCTGATCGATGTGGTGAAAGGCGGTTACATCCTGTCCAAACAAATCGATCAGGTCCGCCGGGGCCAGGTATAGCCCCGGATCACCCTCCAGCACAAAATAGTACCAGTTATTATGCGGTGCCTTTGCCCCTATGGAAAAGGCGGCCCTTCCGCCATCCGAATAGGTGACATTCACCGTTACGGCGGGGGATGCCAGGCCGAAATCCGCCAGGTGAGGCTCCCATTCCTCCCTGGATTCCGATACCGTATCCTCAACGGCAAGGATGGCGCAGGCGTCCAGCAGCGCCGCTTCCATGCCGCTGTCCATTATAAAATCCGGCCGGTTCTCAACCGACAGGCGGCCATTTTCCCCAAGCAGTATATAGCCTTCGCCTTCGCGCCGTGTTACGGCAATGCGTGTGACATCCTGCTCTTCCCGAACGGAAAGCCTGCGATAGGTGGAGGCAGACGGCACATCGTAAACCTTTCCGGCATCTTTGGCAAAATACAGGAATGCAGCCCCGGCCGCAAGGGCGGCAACCAGCAGGACAAGGGTATATATCTGCCGCGGACGGGCCGGTTTCCGCTTTTTTTTCAAAGGTTTTTCCACGTTGCCTCCCTCTTGCCGGTTCAGCGGTGGCGGCGGGGCAGCAGCACGGCAAGGGCAAGCCCCATAACGATCAAAGGCAATGCGACTGCCATGGCCGCGCCCGCCGGCTGGCTCATTTCCCTCAGCCCCGGCCGCATATAAGGCTTGGCGACGATATCAAGGGAAATGGGTTTTTGGTTCAGCAGATATTCGCACATCTGAAGCAAAAATTCCAGGTTATAGGAAACTCCATAAAACTGGCTGTTGGTAAGCAAAAGGCTGTTGCCCAGTATGAATGCGCGGGACAGCGTCCCATCCTCCTGGGTACGGGTACTGAGCAGCGCCAGGGAAAACGGGCCGATGGGGTCGCCATCCTGCTGGTCAATGGTGCTGTTCTCACCATAGATGTCCCGGAGATAGGCTTTGTAACCGCTGGCCAATACAGGAACTGCCGTAAGCCCGCTGACGGCTTCTTCCGGCGTTTCAAAAGCCCTCGCCCCAGCCAGAATCAGATCGTCCATGCCAACGGCCAGCAGCGCATCGACGGCCTCGCCCGGCAGAATATATGGCACCAGGTAAAGCGGGTCGCCGCCAAAATACGTTTCCGGCTCCTCGGAGGATGCGACCACAACCCCGCTGCGCGGAATCATGCCGAAGGAGCGCAGCAGCGACATGTAATTGCCCATGCCGGAAAGGTCATCCAACAGGTCGCAGGTAATGAACAGAGACCCGCCTGCCTTGGAAAACGCTGTGATAGCATCCATTTCTCCCTCCGTCAAGTCCTTTTTGGGGGAAAGCGCAAGAAGCAGCGCGCCGGGGGATAGTTCCTCCCCATTGCGCAGATTCACGGAGCGCACTGCATAGTTGTTGCTTGTCAGCACCTGCGCAAGTGCTGTTACGGCTTCCCCTTCCAGCTCGCCATGCCCGGTGAGGAGCATAATTTCCGGTATCTGGTCCCGGGTAACATACAGCAGCGCCTCTGTGAGCTGTTTTTCGTAGGTTGCTTCCACCGCATACGTTTCGCTTTCAATACTGAATCCCACTGTGGTAAAATTTCCGGGAGAAAGAACCTTATACCGGCCCGTCGTTTCGCAGTATACAATGAGGCTGTCTTCAGCCAGCGCCATTTCCGCATCGCCCTGGAACTTGCCCTGCAAGCCCGGGTTTTTTCTCAATTCCAGCATCTCGTACGTTACAAGGGAGCTGGCGGAGCGGTATTTGTCCAGCACCTCAATCAGCGCCTTGTCCTCCAGTCCCGGCGTGTACAACGCGTAGATATGCACGGGGTACGGAAGCGAACTTAAAACGCTGCGTGTAGTATCGCTCTGGGTGGTCAGGCCGTTGAATGAAAAATCCCTTCGCCAGCCGTATCGTGTTTCCAGTTCTCCAAAGCCCAAATTCACAAGCACCACAGCGGCAATAACGATGACTGTCGCCGCAAACGCATATATCCCGTAGCGCCATTTGGGATGCATGAAAAAAAACTGTTTCTTCATGTTCAGCCCTCCCGCCAGCGGCGAGCTTCCAGCATGCGTACCGTCAGAAATAGAAATACGGCGCAGAAGGATATGTAATACAGAATGCTGGCGTAGGACAACTGCCCCAGCAAAAAGGGCTCATATCTGTCGTACAGACTTAAGAAATGCAGAACCGGGGTTACAACGGGCATTGTGACCGCCGTGGCCAGGATGTCCAAAACCCAAAGCGCCAGATTGACGCCAAAGGCGGCGATGGCCGATGTTACCTGGCTTTTTGCGCACCCTGAAATATACAAATCCAGCGCCAGAAAAGAGCAGCCCTGCAGAAAAAAGCCCAGGTATCCCACCATAAGCTCCCCCAGGTAAACCTTGCCGTATACCGCGATAATAAGCACATAGCCCAGCGTCAAAACTACCGTTGCCAAGAGCACCGCGGCGGCGGCGAAATATTTTCCGGCCACTACGCCCCATAGCGATACGGGGGATGTGAGTAGCAGCTGATCGGTTCTTTGACGCCGTTCCTCCGCCAGCAGCCGCATGGTGAGCACCGGTGACAAAAGCATCCATAAAAACGTGATCTGGCTTAGCAGCAATAGCACGTTGCCGTTCAAAGCGCTCAGATTCTGCAGATAGAACATAATCCCCGCAAGGGCCAGATAAACGCCCATGAAAACATAGCCTACCGGCGTGGAGAAATAGCTTTGCAGTTCCCGCTTCCAAATGGCTATCATCGGCTCATTCCTTTTTTTTCCGGGCCGACCGCCCGGCTGGTGGCCTCGAGGAACACTTCCTCCAGGGTATCAAACATCGGCGTCAGGCGCAAAAGCGGTGCCTGTAAACCGCATAGCAGCGTGAACAGCTTTTCCTCAGGCTTAAGGTCACGGCGGCATTCCAAAATGGCCTCGGTGATATCCGCATCGGGTGTAGGCAGCACCTCAACTCGCCGCACGCAATCCAGGCCGCCCAATGCCGGAAGCAGCAGCTTTTCTTTCAGGCGAATAGAGACCCGGAGCCGCACGGTATCCCCCGCTGTACCCGTAAGCTCCTCCATGTCAGCCTCCCGGATCATGCGTCCCTGATGAAGGATTACCACCCGCCGGCACAGGGATTGTATCTCATGCAGCATGTGGGAGGAAAACACCACCGTGTGCTTTTCACCCAGCCTTTTGATAAGGGCGCGTATCTCCGCCACTTGTTTGGGGTCCAGGCCAACGGTCGGCTCGTCCAGCACCAGCACATCAGGCGCGCCGCAAAGCGCCTGGGCGATGCCCGCCCGCTGGCGGAAGCCTTTGGACAGGTTGCCAAGCTTTCGCCCGGCCACATCGGCAAGTCCCGCAATTTGAAGTACATCATCCACATGGCCGGAAATGGCCGAGCGGTCCACTTCCTTCAGCCGGCAGCAAAAACGAAGGTAGCCCTCCACCGTCATTTCATCATACAGCGGCGGCTCCTCCGGCAGGTACCCCATGAGCCGCTTGGCTTCCCTTGGATTCTTCAGAATATCATGCCCGCCAATTGTCACCGTACCGCTGGTTGCCGATAGATAACCCGTCAATATATTCAACGCCGTTGTCTTCCCGGCCCCGTTCTGGCCCAAAAGGCCCAGTACCTGACCCTTGGGGGCGGTAAAGCTGACATCCTTCAATGCGTAAACGGAACCGTAGCGTTTGGTAACGCCCTCCAGCTTTAACATGGACACTCCTCACGGTCATATTGCATGGCTCCATGGGCTTATTATAACAAAGGAATACAGCCAAGTTATGAATAAAATGTGAACTGTGACAGCCGTGAAGCCAGCGGTAAAGCCAGCGATAAAGCCTGGACAGCCTGCTGTAAAGCCTGGACAAAAAAGCGCTTGACAAAATAACCTGTTTCTTTTATAATTGCACTCGCAATCCTTTGATTGTGTTGGGGAATTGTGTAACGGTAGCACCTACGACTCTGACTCGTATTGTCTAGGTTCGAATCCTAGTTCCCCAGCCATTTTTTATGCCTCCGTGGTCTAGTGGCCTAGGAC
>JAEWNM010000314.1 GCA_023392755.1 Bacillota bacterium | reverse complement strand
ATATAAGACCGTGAAGCTGCCCGGTGTCCTCGCTGAGATGCGCCGTTGCCGTACCCATCTTGCCATCGTCACCGACGAATATGGCGGGGCCATGGGCGTTGTAACCATGGAGGATGTGCTGGAGGAGCTGGTGGGGGAAATATACGACGAGCATGACGATGTCTTGGAGGCTGTTAAGCAGCAGGAGGATGGAAGCCTGCTGGTGGACGGAAGCGCCGATCTGAAGGAAATACTGGAGCTGCTCCATGTGGAAAAGGCGTATGAGGCTGACACCGTGGGCGGATGGGTGGCCGAGGAGATGGGGCAGATACCCAAAGTGGGGGAAGGCTTTGAAATTTCGGGCATCAAAGTGCAGGCTACCCGCGTGTGGAAGCGCCGTGTCATGCAGGTGCGCATCGTTAGGCCGGAGAACCGGGAAGATTCTACTGCCCCGGTTCAGGTCTGAGCATGAATATTTGCTGGAAGACGTAAAGGCAAAACTTGTGGCGCCTGTGGAAAAATGGTATAATGAAAAGGTAGAAGTGCTTCAGGGAAGGAGCTGAAAACGATGATGAAAATGCGGAAATGGCGCATTTTTTGCCTGACGGCGGCGCTGATTGCCTGCTTCCTGGGAACGGCGCAGGCGCAGACGGCTGTCCAGGCGGGAGGCATGCAATATTCTGTAGCGGACTATGGCTTCCTGCCGGGCTTGCAAACGATTGTACCAACAGCTGGAAACCAATTTCTATCGGCCAATTTAATTGTAAAGGCCGGGGATTCCGCATCAATAACCGACCCTGAGCAATTGCTCCTGGCGGTGGATGAGGGCGGCCGTGCCTATTTGCCGATTTTGTTCAATGGCAGCTCTGCCTTTACGGCTTCGCTTAAGCCGGGGGAAAAATCGCTGCGGGTGCTATTTGAAGTGCCCAAAGCTGCGGGGAGTTATCGGCTGGCAGTGCTGGACGAGTCTGGCGGCGGGGTTGCGGGCATGATACAGCTTGGAAAGAGCATTGGGCCCGCGCTGGCTGCCGATGGCGAGCCGCTTGCGACGGTTTCGGAGGATGGTTACGGCGCTGTGATTCATGGCGTTACGCAAAGCAAAACGGCGCTTTTGGATAAGGCGCCCGATGGTATGAAGTATGTGTGGGTCGATGCTACGTTTACGGGGGCGGGCACACAGACGCCTGTTTCTGAGCTGGCTTCACAATGGGCCATAAACAACGGCGGCGGGGCGGAAGCGGGAATCGTGCCTGTTCGTGCCCATAACATGCTGGCCGCTATGAACGTGCGGTTCAATGACCAGCTGCCTGCCGTCCGCGGCAGATTGTGTTTTCTGGTGCCGGAAGGGTGGACGCAGCTGACTGGCCTTACCGCGGGAGAAACGCCTATAGGCCTGCCGCTGCCTGTCACCGGGGAAATGCCATCTGGCGGGATGGCCCAACTGAATACCGACGGTGCGTACGATCAGGCCGGGTGGAAAGTGACCATACACGGCATGCGCCTTTCGGACAAGGGGAAGCTGGCCGATCCGCCCGCCGGAAGCAGGTATGCCACCGTGAACCTGACGCTTGCCAACGCGTCGACCCAGAATTTGAAGGTATCCAGCGAGCTGGCCTTTGCCATGACCGACGGCGATGGAAATGAACTGGTTCAGGCCTGGTTTGCGGATCTGAATGAAACGCTGGACGCATCGCTTTTGCCTGGCGAATCCATCACGGGGGAAGTGGCCTTCCTGCTGCCGGACGATGCCAAGGCCGGCGTTTTCCGGGTACACTTGAATATGCTGGGCGAACCGCTGCTGATTGACGCGGCCGGCTACCTTGCGCAATAAAGGAGAGGTTCCATGGCTGTCTCGAATAGGAAAAAAGCTTCCCGCAAGGCAATTGTCGTGCGCGTTGTATGTCTTATAATGGTGCTGCTGCTGGTGGTTCCGCTGCTTTTGTCCACGCTGCTGACAGGATTTTATTGGTGAGCGGCGTACGCTATGATGATCCGGTTGATTTCTTCGGATATTTCATGGTTGATTCCGTGCCCAACATCTGGGAAAAAGCGATAATCAAGGCGATACTTTTTCAAAAGGGCCTCAACCGGCGCCTTGTCACCCAGCGGATCGGCTTCTCCGCACAGGAACTGGGCTTTTCCCTGAAGGGAAAGAATTTGTTCTTCCCGGAAGGTATAAATCCTGTGATACGCCATGGCCATGTTGTTGAAACCTCTCAGCAAGGCTTTGTAATGCTCCATGATGGCGGATGATTCCAAAAACTTGCCGCAATTTTTACCCGTCAGCTTGCGTATCAGCCTGGCGACGTTCCTGTCCGTTGGGAAGAGCGCCTCAGGCAGGAATACCTTCAGCATCCGGCGGAGCGGGCTTTTCCCGTTTTCCGCCGATACGCATGAACCGGACATCGCAATCAGCTTTACTACCCTGTCGGGCCGCATAATGGCGTAGTACTGCGCAATATAGGCGCCGTTGGATACGCCCGCAAGCGAAGCGCGGCTTAACCCCAGTTCATGGAATACGCCGTCCAGCCATATGGCCTGATCAAAATCCTTTGTGTAATGTGCGTTTGGGCGGCTCTTGCCTGGGCCGCCCATCGTGTCCACCGCATACAGGCGAAAATGTGCCGCCAGGTCCTTTGCGTTGTAAATCCACATCAGGGCGGAATCGTCGCCCACGCCATGGAACAGGACAAGCGGGGGATTGCTCTCCTCACCGCATACGATGACATGCGTCGTTCCATAAAGCGTATCGATATCCCTTTCCTCCAGTGCAACGCCCCACATGGACAGCAGCCTGTCATATGTTTCCACAATCCTCCGCCCGGCTTTTTCGCTTCGGTAAATATTCATTTTTCGCATCCTCCTTATACGTTTTGCCCAATGGCATATTTTCGGTAAAAACACTGCAAATGGGCGGTCAGCCGTTCATCTGCTTCTTTTCGTTTTTCCATGTCGGCATTGCCGCTGGAGAAAAAACGCTGGAATATATAGTAGACAGGCGCATAGTACTCCTCTGCCATGAATACGCTGTCGCCTGGCCCAAAGCAGCCCTTTTCCATCAGCAGCCTGAATACCGCCGCGTTCTGCTCCAGCGGCGCTTCAAACATGATCCGGCTGTACAGCTTGGCGGCCTTATCGTTTACGTGCTGCTCAATCATCAGCATGCGGATGAATTTCAGCATTTTCTCATCAAGCAGGTAGCCGCTCAAAAAGCCAAGGCCGACCATGATGAAAGGGCCCTCCATAACAGTCTGAATACCGGCGATTGCCTGGTCAAACCCATCCCGGATGGCTCGTGTGGTCTCCTCAGCCTCCCGCATAAGGGCCGTGAAGATATCCTGCTTGTTCTCAAAATGGTAATAGACCGTGCTTTCCTTGATGCCCACCCTTTTGCAGATATCGCGGATGGATACGGCGCTGAATCCCCTTTGTGAAAACAGCGTCAGTGCCGTGCTTTGTATCCTTTGCCTGGTGTCCATTT